>JACXUX010000382.1 GCA_014763725.1 Rhodobacterales bacterium | reverse complement strand
CCCGTGTCAGGCCCCGGCCCCGCGCGCCGCCGCCATCCGCGCGGCCAGCCGCAGCGCGGCCACCGTGCTCGACGGATCGGCGATCCCGCGCCCCGCGATGTCAAAGGCCGTCCCATGGTCGGGCGAGGTGCGCACGAAGGGCAGGCCCAGCGTCACGTTCACCCCGCCGGCAAAGTCGATCGTCTTGATCGGGATCAGCGCCTGGTCGTGATACATGCAGACCGCCGCGTCGTAGCGCGCCCGCGCCGCGGGGTGGAACATCGTGTCGGCGGGCAGGGGGCCCGCCAGGTCGAACCCCTCGGCGCGCAGCCGGTCCAGCACCGGGGCGATCAGGTCGATCTCCTCGCGCCCCATCCGCCCGCCCTCGCCGGCATGGGGGTTCAGCCCCGCCACCGCGATGCGCGGCGCGGCCAGGCCGAAGTCGCGGATCAGCCCGGCGCGGGTGATGCGCAGCGTGTCCTCCAGCAGGTCGGGGGTCAGCGCGGCGGGCACCTCGGCCAGCGGGATGTGGATGGTGACGGGCACCACCCGCACCTCGTCGCAGGCCAGCATCATCACCACGCGGCCCACGCCCGCCAGATGCGCCAGAAACTCGGTATGGCCGGGAAAGGCGAATCCCGCGCCCTCGGCCAGCGCCTGCTTGTGGATGGGCGCCGTGCAGACGGCCGCCGCCCGGCCCGCCTGGACCAGCCGCACCGCGCGTTCGATCACCGCCATCACCGCGGCGGCCTGGGCAGGCTGCGGCCGGCCCGGCGTGCGCGGCCCCGGAAAGGCATGGGGCAGCACCGGCAGCACCGCGGCGGGCAGGGCGCAGGCCTCGGCCGGATCCACCACCTCGGCCCAGGAGGTGTCCGGCGGCAGATGCGCGGGGTCGCCCAACCAGACCAGGGGCACCGCATCGCCCAGCATTGCACGCGCCCCGGGCGCCAGTTCGGGGCCGATGCCCGCGGGTTCGCCGCAGGTCAGGATGACGGGCAGGGGCGGCATGGTCAGGGCTCCCGGATGATGGCCTGGGCGCGCAGTTCGGCCAGATAGCCGTCGGCATAGGCCTCGAGCCGACGGTTGACCAGCTGGGCGCGGATCTCCTCGCGGTTCGGGGCCTCTTCGGTTTCCAGCGTGCGACCGCACAGCATCAGCACCACCTGCGCGCCGGGGCGGTGCAGGATCGCGACCTCGTTGTCATCCAGCCGCGCCAGTTCCAGCGCGATGTCGGCGGGCACCTGATCCGCCGCGCGGGTCTCGCGGCGCAGACGGTCTTCGGGCAGGCCGCGGGCCACGCCATACAGGTCGTCGCAGGTGTCCAGCCGCGCGCGCACCGCGGCGGCCTCGGCCGCGGTCGCGGTTTCGGGCAGCAGGAATTCCGCCCATTCCAGCGCCACCGCGCGGGCCGCGGGCAGCCCCGTCTCGCGCAGGCCGCGCAGCTGGAACAGCGCGACCCCGCCCGGGATCGGCACGGGTTCCGAGGTTTCGCCCGGCGCCAGCGTCAGCACCAGCGGCGCGATCTGCGGCGGCAGGTTGCCCAAGGGCAGCCAGTCCAGCGCGCCGCCCTGGCCGGCGGTGGGGGCGGCGGAAAACTGGCGCGCGGCCTCGGCAAAGGCGGCCTGGCCGCGCAGCGTGCCCGACAGTTCGTTGGCAAAGGCCAGCGCCTCGGCCTCGGCCCCCGGCTGGCCCACCAGGATCAGTTCGGACAGCAGCAGCTCCACCCCCCCGCGCTGCGAGGACTGGGCCAGCGCGCGGTCGATCTCGGCATCGGTGACGGTGGCGCGGGCGGCAAAGCGCGTGCGCACCACCTGGCGCCAGACGATGCCGGCCTCGACAAAGTCGCGGAAGGTCTGCGGATCTACCCCGCCCTTGGCCAGCTCGGCCAGAAAGCCTGCGCGGTCCAGGTTGGCGCGGCGGGCGAATTCGTCCATGCCGGCCTCGACCTCTTCGGGCGGGGCGGTGATCCCCAGCCGGTCGCCTGCGGTCAGCCGCAGCCGGTCGTCGATCAGCGCCTCGCGCGCCAGACGGTCCAGGTTGCCGGGCTGGCGCAGGATCTGCAGGAAGGCGCGGCGCTGCTCCAGCTCATAGCCCGTGATCGCGCGGTCGTTCACGATCAGCCGCGGCGCAAAGGTCCCCTGCTGCGCCGTGGCGCCCCCGGGGCCCAGGGCCGCAGTCCCCAGGATCAGGGCGCAGAGGGGGGCGATCAGGCGGGTCAGGCGCATGGGACTTC
>JACXUX010000381.1 GCA_014763725.1 Rhodobacterales bacterium | reverse complement strand
AGCGAGGTGCCCGACATCGCCCCCAACGCCCAGACCGGCCCACCCTTCAACATGGCTTTCCCTTGCATCCCCGCCCCGGTATACCGCGCCCCAGCCACAACGGAAGGGGCAGACGATGACCTGGCATCCCAAATCCGACTTCCTGCACGTGATGTTCGCGCGCGGCTATCTGGCCGACTGCACCGATTATCAGGCGCTGGATCAGGCCCTGGTCAAGGGGGTGGTGCCTGCCTACATCGGTTATGACGCGACGGCGGCCAGCCTGCATGTGGGCCATCTGATGAACGTGATGGTGCTGCGCTGGCTGCAGAAGACGGGGCACAAGCCGATCACGCTGATGGGCGGGGGCACGACCAAGGTGGGCGACCCGTCCTTCCGGTCCGAGGAACGGCCGCTGCTGACGCCCGCGCAGATCGACGCCAACATCGCCGGGATGCAGCAGATCTTCGGCCGCTACCTGGCCTATGGCGACGGGCCGACCGATGCCGTGATGCTGAACAATGCCGAATGGCTGGACCAGTTGAACTATCTGGATTTCCTGCGCGACATCGGCCGGCATTTCAGCGTGAACCGGATGCTGTCCTTCGAATCGGTCAAGTCGCGGCTGGACCGGGAACAAAGCCTGTCGTTCCTCGAATTCAACTACATGATCCTGCAGGCCTACGACTTTCTGGAACTGTATCGCCGCCACGGCTGCCGGCTGCAGATGGGCGGGTCGGACCAGTGGGGCAACATCGTCAACGGCATCGACCTGACGCGGCGGGTGCTGGACGCCGAGATCTGGGGCCTGACCACGCCGCTGCTGACGACCAGCGACGGGCGCAAGATGGGCAAGTCGGCCCAGGGCGCGGTCTGGCTGAACGGGGCGATGCTGTCGCCCTATGAATTCTGGCAGTTCTGGCGCAACACGACCGATGCCGACGTGGGCCGGTTCCTGAAGCTGTATACCGAACTGCCGGTCGAGGAATGCGACCGGCTGGGCGCACTGCAGGGGGCCGAGATCAACGCCGCCAAGGTGATCCTGGCCGATGAGGTCACGACCCTGCTGCACGGGGCCGAGGCGGCCGCAGCCGCCCAGGCCACCGCGCGCGAGGTTTTCGAGAAGGGCGGCACGGGCGAGGATCTGCCCACACTGCACCTGACGGCCGAGGAACTGGGCGAGGGCATTTCCATCGCCCAGCTGTTCGTGCGCGCGGGCCTTGCGAAATCGGGCAAGGACGCCAAGCGGCTGATCGCCGAGGGCGGCGCGCGGCTGAACGACGATCTGGTGACCGACCCGGGGATGATGCTGGGCGCGGGCGAGCTGGCCGATGCCGTGCGGCTGACCGCCGGGCGCAAGCGCCACGCACGGGTCACGATCGGCTGAGCGGGCGGCTGATCGGGGCGGCGGACGGGCGTTGCCGAAGGCCCGCGCGCGGGCCATATGTTCGGCATGAGCACGCTGCTGATCCCTGTCGCCCTGGCCGTCGGCTGGGGCATCGCCATGATCCGCCTGTCGGTCTGGCGCACGGGCCGGATGCTGGAGGAGAATTCCCGCCCGCTGGACGACCCCAGCGTGCAGGCCCAGGCGCAGCGGCTGGCGCGCGCGCTGGACATGCCGCGCATCGAGGTGCGGGTGTTCGAGGTCGAGGCCGTCAACGGCCTGGCCGCGCCCGACGGGCGGATCTATCTGACCCGCGGATTCGTGCAGAAATACTGCCGCGGCGAGGTTTCGGCCGAGGAGCTGGCCGCGGTGATCGCGCATGAGTTGGGCCATGTCGCCATGGGCCACCTGCGGCGGCGGATGATCGACCTGACCGGGCAGAACGCGATCTTTGTCGTGCTGACGGCCCTGCTGTCGCGTGTGCTGCCCTTTGTCGGCATCTGGATCGCCAATGCGATCGCCACGGCCCTGGCCGCGCGGCTGTCGCGCCGCGACGAATTCGAGGCCGATGCCTATGCCACCGCGCTGCTGATCAAGGCGGGCATCGGGACGGGGCCGCAGAAGTCGCTGTTTGCCAAACTGGATGCGCTGACCGGCGGGGCCGGGGCGGCGATCCCCGACTGGCTGCGCAGCCACCCGGCCGGGTCCGAGCGGATCGCCGCGATCGAGGCGAACGAGGCGCGCTGGATGGGCGCCTGAGCGGCAGGAACAGGGGGGCGTTCCGCCCCCCTCTTCGGCTGCGCCGAATTCACCCCCCTGAGGGTATTTGGGTCAAGAGGAAGGGGGCGGGGCGTCAAGCGC
>JACXUX010000380.1 GCA_014763725.1 Rhodobacterales bacterium | reverse complement strand
ACCGCGCCCCGGACCGCGCCACGGATCGCGCCCCGCCCCGCCAGTGACCGTGCTGATGGCCACGTTCAATGGCGCGGCGCATCTGGGCGAACAGCTGGACAGCCTGGCGCGGCAGACGCATCCCGCCTGGTCGCTGTGGGTGTCGGACGACGGGTCGACCGATGCCACGAGGGCGATCCTGCAGGACTTTGCCGCCCGCCACCCCGCCCATCCGCTGACCCTGGTCGAGGGGCCGCGCACCGGCCGGGCCAGCGACAACTTCCTGACCGCGCTGTGCCACCCCGACCTGCCCGCGGCGCATGTGGCGCTGTGCGACCAGGACGATGTCTGGCTGCGCGGCAAGCTGGCGCGTGCGCTGCGGCGGCTGGGCGACGATCCGGCCCCCGCGATCTATGCCGCGGAGTCGGTGCTGACCGATGCCGACCTGCGGCCGCACCGCATCTCGGCCGAGCCGCATGCCCGGCCGGGCTTTGCCTCCGCGCTGGTGCAGAACCTGTTCGGCGGCCACAGCCTGGTGCTGAACCCCGCGGCGCTGGCGCTGGTGCGGGCGGCGGGCGCGCCGGCGGGGCTGCCGTTCCACGACTGGTGGATCTATCTGCTGGTGGCCGGCGCGGGCGGCCGGCTGGTGCTGGACCCCGCGCCCATGGTCCTTTACCGCCAGCACGGCGGTAACCACATCGGCGCGCTGGGCGGGCTGGGCGGTGCGCTGCGCAAGGTGCGGGCGGTGCTGGGGCCGGGTCATGCGCGCTGGGTGCGGGCCAATCTTGCCGCGCTGCGCGCCGTGGCGCCGCTGCTGACGCCCGAGGCGCGCGCCCTGCTGGACCGGCTGGACGGCCCGCCGCAGCGCGGACCCGACCGGGCGCGGCTGCTGCGCGACCTGGGGGTCACGCGCCCGTCGGCCGCGGGGGCGGCGGCGGTGACGCTGGCCGCGCTGCTGGGGCGGATCTAGACCTCGGCCGCGCCGGGCGCGGGCGTCACGGCGCGCCGGCGCAGCACGGCCTCGCGCCAGGCGATGTAGCTGATCGCCCCGATGATGACCGCGCCCCCCAGGATGACAAAGGGGTCCAGCGGCTCGGCAAACACCAGAACCCCCAGCGCCGCGGCCCAGACCAGCTGAAGGAATGTCACGGGCTGGGTCACTGCCAGGGGGGCCGCCGCAAAGGCCCGCGTCATGCAGTAGTGCCCCGCCGTGCCGCAGGCCGCCACCACACCCAGCCACAGCACCTGTGCCTGCGTCAACGGCACCCAGACCGCCGCCGCCAGCGGCGCCAGCCCCAGCGTGACCGACACCGACAGCGTGGCCACCACCGCGCCCGCGCCCATCCGCGCGCTCAGCCCCTTGGCGAACAGATAGCTGCCGGCAAAGGCAAAGGCTGCGCCGACCTGCGCCAGATGGCCGGGCCCCAGGTCGCGCAACCCGGGGCGCAGCACGATCAGCGCCCCGCCGATGGCCACCAGAACCGCCAGGATGCGCCGCAGCGCCAGCCGTTCGGCAAAGAAGACCGACGCGCCCAGCGTCACCAGAACCGGGTTCAGATAGCCGATGGCCGTCACCTCGGCCACCGGCAGGCGGGCCATGGCATAGAACCACAGCGTCACCGCCACCGTATGCACCGCGCCCCGCCCGGCGACCAGCCGCCAGGCCCCCGCCGGCACCTGCGCGGCCAGCCCCGGCAGCGCGGGCAGCAGCAGCACCACGCCCCAGGCAAAGCGCATGAAGGCCGATTGCGGCGCCGGCAGGTCGGTGCCCAGATACCGCACCACCCCCGTGACGGCCACGAAACACAGGCCCGAGGCCACCATCCAGGCGATGCCCACCAGCGGGCGGTTTGCGTCGGGCAGGGTCATGGCGGCACCCTTGACCGGATCGGCGACCGCCGCAAGGCCCTATCCCAGCGCCAGTTTCGCCGCGATGGCCCACATCAGCAGGCCCACCGCGGCTTCCAGCACCACCCAGGCGCGGGGCCGGGCGAACATGGGCGCCAAGAGCCGCGCCCCGAACCCCAGCGCTGAAAAGAACATGCCCGAGGCCAGCATCGCCCCCAGACCGAAGGCCGCGCGATGGGGGTCATAGCGGGTGGCCACAGACCCCACCAGAACCAGCGTGTCCAGATAGACATGCGGATTGGCCCAGGTCAGCGTCAGACAGGTGGCCAGCGTCGGCCCCAGCGCCGCGCCCTGCCCCGCGGCGGGCAGCAGCGCCGCCCCCCCGCGCAGCGCCGCCCGGAACCGCCCCCAGCCATAGAC
>JACXUX010000072.1 GCA_014763725.1 Rhodobacterales bacterium | reverse complement strand
CCCGCCATCCGCGCGGCCGGCGGCGGGCCGGCGAAAGGAAGCTGACCCGTGCCCGACACCGAACCCCTGCTGAGGACGCTGGCCGCCCCGGCCTTTGACGCGCGCAGCCTGCGCCCGATCTGGAAGCAGATCGCCGACCGGCTGCAGGCCGCCTGTGCCGATGGCCGGCTGTCGGGCAAGGCCCGCCTGCCGGGCGAGATCCGCATGGCCGAGATCTTTGGCGTCACCCGCGTCACGATGCGCCGCGCGCTGGCGCGGCTGCAGCAGGAGGGCATCCTGCAGGCGCGCAAGGGCGTGGGCATCTTTGTCCGGCCGATGCCGCTGCGCTATCGGCTGGACCATGGCAACCGCTTTGCCGACGGGCTGAACCTGCCCGGGGCCAAGATCGGCGCCACCACCCTGGCGCTGGACCGCGGCACGGCCGAGCCGGAGGAGGCCGAGGCCCTGAACCTGGCCCCGGGCGACCCGGTCATCCGCCTGACCCGTCTGCGCCAGGTGGACGAGGCGCCGGTCTATCTTTCGCGCAAGACCTTTCCCGCCGCCGCGCTGCCAGGGTTCGAGGCCGCCTATGCGCCGCGATCCTCGGTCCGCGACGTGTTTCAGGCGCATGGCATCGCCACCTACCGGCGCGTGCAGACGCGGGTGTCGGGCGGCTTTGCCAGCGATGCCGAGGCCGCGGCCCTGCGGCTGAGCCCGCGGATGCCGGTGCTGCGCACGGTGGCGCTGAACGCCGCACCGGGCGGGCAGGTGCTGGAATACAACCTGGGCACCTGGCCGCTGACGGCGGTCGAGCTGGTGCTGACCCCCCATGACGCCGCACAGACAGGAACCCCCGATGCCGACTGAGTTGCAGATCAATGGCCGCGGCTATCGCAGGCCCGACCGCCACGCCGTTGTCATCTGCCTCGATGGCTGCGAACCGGCCTATCTGGACGCGGCCCTTGCCGCGGGCGTGATGCCCGCGCTGGCCGGCATGCTGGCCGCGGGCGGGTCGCGGCATCTGGCGCGGTCGGCCATGCCCAGCTTTACCAACCCCAACAACCTGTCGATCGCCTGCGGCGTGCCGTCCGCCGTCCACGGCATCTGCGGCAATTTCTTCCTGAACCCGGACACGGGCCAGGCGGTGATGATGAACGGGGTGGAATTCCTGCGCGCCCCCACCGTCTTTGCCGCGTTCCAGCAGGCCGGCGCCCGGGTCGCGGTCGTCACCGCCAAGGACAAGCTGCGCGCGCTCATGGGCGCGGGGCTGGACTGCAGCCGCGGCGGGGCGGTCTGCTTTTCCGCCGAACGGGCCGATCAGGCGACGAGGGCCGTCAACGGCATCGGCGATGCCGCCCTCTGGCTGGGCCAGCCGGTGCCGCCGGTCTACTCGGGGGACCTGTCGCTGTTCGTGCTGCAGGCCGGGGTGAAGCTGCTGGCCGAACACCGGCCCGACATCCTGTATCTGTCGACCTCGGACTATATCCAGCACAAGCACGCGCCGGGCGCGGACGAGGCCAACGCCTTCATGGCCGGTGTCGATGCGGCGCTGGCGGGCCTGCTGGCGCAGGACATCCGGCTGGTGCTGACTGCCGACCACGGGATGAAGCCCAAGCACCGCGCCGACGGCAGCCCCAATGTGATCTATCTGGCGCCTGTGCTGGAGGCGGCCCTGGGCGCGGGGCAGGCGCGCGTGATCCTGCCGATCACCGACCCCTATGTCGCCCATCACGGTGCGCTGGGGTCCTTTGCCACGGTCTATCTGGCCCCCGGGGCCGATGCGGCCGCGGCGGCCGCCACCCTGGCCGCGATCCCCGGCATCGACACGGTCCTGTCCCGGGCCGAGGCCTGCGCCCGGTTCGACCTGCCGCCCGACCGGATCGGCGATCTGGTGGTGACCTGTTCGGCCGACTGGGCGCTTGGCACACGCGAGGAGGAACACGACCTCTCCGGCCTTGACGCGCCCTTGCGGTCGCATGGCGGGCTGGACGAACAGGTGGTGCCCTTCCTTGCCAGCTTCCCCATCGCCCCCCCGCAGGACGGGCTGCGCAACTTCGACGCCTGGCAGGTGGCAACGTCGGCGGGGGACTGAGGGCGCAAAAGGCACCGTGCTGCAGGGGCCCGAATGGCACTCGGCCGGCAGAGCCTCAAGGTCCTTGCGGCTCGGGCGCGCTGATCCGGCGCACCTTCGGCAGCACCGCACCGACGGCCGCGGGGCGACCATCTTCTCGACGCGCCAGCGGTGCGGATGCGCCGGTCGGCGGATCGCCGCGTCAGCCGGCCAGGGCCGGCCCGGGCGCCAGGAAATACTGCGACGAGATCGGCCCATAGGCCGCGCCGATCACCCGGGCGTTGACGCCCACGCTGCCCGCCTCGATCCGCGGCACGATCAGGCCCCGGCTGTCCAGGCCCGCGACATGGCGCTCGACCTCTTGCACCAGACGCCGGCGCACCTCGGGGGGGAAGGCGCCGTCGATCAGCACGGCCTCGAAGTCGATCACGGCACAGGCCGACAGGGCGGCCTTGGCGATCTCGGGTCCGGCCTCGGCGATCCAGGCGTCCGTTTCCGCAGCATAGGGGGTCCAGTCCTGCGGCCGGGCCCACAGCCCGCCCGGATCCTTGCCCGCCGCGGCGAGCCGGGCCTCAAGCAGATGCAGCGAGGCGGTGTCGATCAGCTGGACGTTTTCGCCCCGGGCATTCACGCTGCGCAGCGACCCCAGCGCGCCGGCATTGCCGCGGGCGCCTTCGTAGACCGTGCCGTTCAGCACCACCCCGCCGCCGATGAAGGCGCCCACAAAGACATAGGCCCAGTCACGAAAGGCCGGGCCGCGGCCGAACACCTGTTCGGCCCGGCAGGCGGCCGTGGCGTCGTTGACCACCGACACGGGCAGGTCGGAAAAGCGGGCGACCTCGGCCGCGAAGTCGATGTCGCGCCAGACGCGAAAGGTCTCGGCGGGGGCGCCTACGACCTCGTGCCATTTCCAGATCTCGAAGGGCGCGGCGAGGCCGATGCCGCAGATCCGCGGCACCAGCCGGCGGGGCAGGGTGCCCGACAGCTGGTCCAGCCCCAGCCGCAGAAAGCCGAAGATCTGGTCGGGCAGGGGATAGCGATAGGTCAGGCCCAGCTGGCCGCGCACCTTGCCGTGCAGGTCCATCAGCGCCAGGTCCGCGCTGCGTCGCCCGATCTTCAGCCCGACAGAAAAGGCGCCGTCCGCGGCCAGGGTCATCGGGATCGAGGGCTTGCCGACCCGGCCGCGCTGCGGCTCGCCCCGCGCCAGCAGGCCCACGCCTTCCAGATCGCGCAGGATGATCGACACGGTCTGCGCCGACAGGCCGACCTCGCGCGCCAGCTCGCTGCCCGGCATGGGCCCGCGCCGCCGGATGGTGGACAGAAGCAGCCGTTCGTTATGGGCGCGCAGCCCGCTCTGGGTTGCGCCTTGGCCGGTCGGTCGGGCGTCGTCCTGGTCCATGCTGCCGTCTCTCTCCCTGCCGGCATCCTTGCACGGTCAGTTAATAAATCAAGTAGATTTATTTATTGACCAAGGTCGCCGAATCGGCTCTTATCACGTCAACCCGCCGGACCAAGCTGCCGCGGGGGGCGGCCGGAGGGGCCGTGGACGACACACCGGGTCATGTGCCCGAAGGGAGGACATCATGAAGACGCTGCTGGCGGGCTCTGCGCTCGCCCTGATCGCTGCTGCCGGTATGGCCCAGGCGCAGGGGGTCAATGCCTGCCTGATCACCAAGACCGACACCAACCCCTTCTTCGTCAAGATGAAGGAAGGTGCCGAGGCCAAGGCTGCCGAACTGGGCATCACCCTGAAATCCTATGCCGGCAAGATCGACGGCGACCATGAATCCCAGGTCGCGGCGATCGAGACCTGCGTGGCCGACGGCGCCAAGGGTATCCTGATCACCGCCTCGGACACCAAGGCGATCGTGGACTCGGTCAAGGCCGCGCGCGATGCGGGCGTGCTGGTGATCGCGCTGGACACGCCGCTGGACCCGATCGACGCGGCCGACGCCACCTTTGCCACCGACAACTTTGCCGCGGGCCTGCTGATCGGCCAGTGGGCCGCCGCCGCCCTGGGCGCCGAGGCCGCCAATGCCCGGATCGCCATGCTGGACCTGGCGATCAGCCAGCCGTCGGTCGACGTGCTGCGCGACCAGGGCTTCCTGCAGGGCTTCGGCATCGACCTGGCCGATCCGAACAAGTGGGGCGACGAAACAGATCCCCGCATCGTGGGCAACGAGGTCACCGCCGGCAACGAGGAAGGCGGTCTGAAGGCGATGGAGGCCCTGCTGGCAAAGGACCCCGCGATCAACGTGGTCTACACCATCAACGAACCCGCCGCCGCCGGCGCCTATGAGGCGCTGAAGGCCGTGGGCCGCGAGAAGGACGTGCTGATCGTGTCGGTCGACGGCGGCTGCCCGGGCGTGCGCAACGTCAAGGACGGCGTGATCGGCGCGACCTCGCAGCAGTATCCGCTGCGGATGGCGGCCCTGGGGATCGAGGCGATCGCCAAGTTCGCCGCCGACGGGGCCAAGCCGGAGCCGACCGCGGGCAAGACGTTCTTCGACACCGGGGTTGCGCTGATCACCGACAAGCCGGTGGCAGGCGTCGAGTCGATCGACACCGCCCGCGGCATGGAGCTGTGCTGGGGCTGAGGGCGCGGCCGCAAAATCTTCGCCGAAGATTTTGCGCACGCAGATCCTTCTGCGAAGGATCTGCGCCTGCCCGGGACCGGGGTCCGTGATTGATTTGCGCGGCGCGCCGGGTCACGATTGCGGCGGGGGGCGGCCATGGCGCCGCCCCTTGCATGACCGGGCCCCGCCTGGGGGCCCCGAGCCATCAGGGAGGAGGACGCCATGCCCGCCGATCCGCGGACGGCGACCGGGTTCGAAGAGGGCCTCAAGGGCGCCTCGGAGAAGGTTGCGGAGTTTCAGGAAAGCCGAAGCCTGCTGAAGTCGCTGCGGCACTGGCTGCATGGCACGCCCTCGGCGGTGCCGATGATCGTGCTGGTGCTGGCCGCGGCGGTCTTCGGTCTGCTGTCCGAGAATTTCTTCAAGCCGGCGACGCTGTCGACCATCCTGCAGCAGATTGCCATCGTGGGCATCCTGGGCTGTGCGCAGACGATCGTCATCCTGACCGCGGGGATCGATCTGAGCGTGGGGGCCATCGCCGTCTTCTCGTCGGTGCTGATGGGGCAGCTGAGCTTCCGCTACGGGGTTCCGCCGTCGCTGGCGGTGGTGCTGGGGCTGGCCTTCGGCACGGCGCTGGGGGCGATCAACGGCGTGCTGATCGCGCGGCTGGGTCTGCCGCCGTTCATCGTCACGCTGGGGACCTGGCAGATCATCCTGGCGTCGAACTTCATCTTTTCGGCCAACGAGACGATCCGCAGCCAGGACGTGCGCGAACAGGCCCCGATCCTGCAGTTCTGGGGCAATGCGATCCAGCCCGGCGGGGTCAAGATCCTGTATGCCGTGTTCCTGATGATCGCGCTGGTGGCGGTGATGGCCTATGTGCTGCGGCACACCGCCTGGGGCCGGCATGTGCATGCCGTGGGCGACGACCCCGAGGCGGCCGAGCTGGCCGGCGTGCGGACGCGGCGCGTGCTGATCCAGGTCTATGCGCTGGCGGGGCTGTTCTGCGCGGTGGCGGGCTGGGTGATGATCGGGCGGTTCGGGTCGGTGTCGCCCACCGCCTCGACCGGGCAGCTGGGCAACATCCAGTCGATCACGGCGGTGGTGATCGGGGGCATCTCGCTGTTCGGCGGGCGCGGGTCGATCCTGGGCATGTTCTTCGGCGCGATGATCGTCGGCGTGTTCGAGATGGGGCTGCGCCTGGTGGGGACCGATCCGCAGTGGACGTTCTTCCTGATCGGCGTGCTGATCATCTTTGCCGTGGCAATCGACCAGTGGATCCGGAAGGAGACCGCGTGATGGAACCGATCCTCAAGGCCCGCAACCTGGTCAAGCGCTATGGCCGCGTGACCGCGCTGGACCATTGCGACTTCGACCTGATGCCGGGCGAGATCCTGGCCGTCATCGGCGACAACGGCGCGGGCAAGTCGACGCTGATCAAGGCGATCTCGGGCGCGGTCGTGCCGGATGAGGGCGAGATCTGGCTGGACGGGCAGCGCGTCCAGTTCGCCTCGCCGCTGGCGGCGCGCGGCGCGGGCATCGAGACGGTCTATCAGACGCTGGCGATGTCGCCCGCGCTGTCGATCGCCGACAACATGTTCATGGGGCGCGAGCTGCGTCGGCCCGGCATCCTGGGCCGCTGGTTCCGGATGCTGGACCGCCCGGCGATGGAGCGGTTCGCCCGCGAGAAGCTGAACGAACTGGGGCTGATGACGATCCAGAACATCCACCAGGCGGTCGAGACGCTGTCGGGCGGCCAGCGCCAGGGCGTGGCGGTGGCCCGTGCCGCGGCCTTCGGGTCGCGTGTGGTGATCCTGGACGAACCGACGGCGGCGCTGGGGGTCAAGGAAAGCCGCCGCGTGCTGGAGCTGATCCGCGACGTGCGCGCGCGGGGCATTCCGATCATCCTGATCAGCCACAACATGCCGCATGTGTTCGAGGTGGCCGACCGCATCCATGTGCACCGGCTGGGCCGGCGGCTGTGCGTGATCCGCCCGCAGGATCACACGATGTCGGACGCGGTGGCCTTCATGACCGGGGCCAAGGAACCCCCGGCCGAGGTGCTGGCCGCCTGAGGCGGGGGCCCACGGGCCGCGCGCCATGATCCTGCACGGACAGGGCCCGACCCGGCGGGCGGGCCCTGTTGCCCTGCGGCGGCCGGGTCGCGGCCCCACCCGCCCGGGTCACGAACGCGCGAGCGGCGTAACACCCGGCCCCCGCCCCGCGAAGGGTCAGATGAAGGGCAGATCAGCCTTTCCATCTTGACAGGGAGTTCCACATGACTGCGATGACGTCCCGCCTGGTTTTCGGTGCCTCGCTTGCCTGCGCGCTGGGCGCGATGGCCGTGACGCCCGTGATGGCCCAGGACATGGAAAAGTGCTTCGGCGTGGCGCTGGCGGGCCAGAATGACTGCGCCGCGGGTCCGGGCACGACCTGCGCCGGCACCTCGAAGGTCGACTACCAGGGCAATGCCTGGAAGCTGGTGCCCGCCGGCACCTGCGTGACCATGGACCTGCCCGCCGGCGCCGACGGCATGGCGCGCAAGGGGTCGCTGACGGAACTGACCCGCGACCTGCCCGCCTCCTGAATCCCCGGGGCGCGCGGGTGATCTGCGCGCCCCCCTTGCCCCTGGGGGATCCCATGCTGCCTGCGCTGCCCGGAGTGGGCTTCAAGCCCGAACATTTCGCCGCCATCCGCCAGGGGGCGGCCGGCATCGGCTTCTTCGAGCTCCATGCCGAAAACTACATGGGCGCGGGCGGGCTGCCGCATGCGCAGCTGGCCGCGCTGCAGGCGGACCGGCCGCTGTCGGTCCACGGGGTGGGCCTGTCGATCGGCGGGGCGCGGGGGCTGGATGCGGCGCATCTGGACCGGCTGCGCCAGCTGTGCGACCGCTATGACCCCGACAGCTTTTCCGAACATCTGGCCTGGTCCAGCCATGGCGCGGACTATCTGAACGATCTGCTGCCGCTGCCCTATACCGAAGAAACCCTGGCCCTGGTCTGCGACCATGTCGACCGGGTGCAGACCGTGCTGGGCCGGCGGATGCTGCTGGAAAACCCCGCGACCTATCTGCAGTTCGACCAGTCCACCATCCCCGAGACCGCGTTCCTGGCCGAGATCGCCCGGCGCACCGGCTGCGGGTTGCTGCTGGACGTGAACAACGTCTTTGTCTCCTGCACCAATCACGGCACCGATCCGCGGGCCTGGCTGGCCGCGGTCCCGCTGGACCTGGTGGGGGAAATCCACCTGGGCGGTCATGCGGCCGAGGATCTGCCCTCGGGCCCGCTGTTGATCGACAGCCATGGCGCGCCGGTGGCCGATCCGGTCTGGGCGCTCTATGCCGAGGTGATCGCGCAGGCTGGCGCCCGGCCCACGCTGGTGGAATGGGACAACGACCTGCCCGACTGGCCCGTGCTGGCGGCCGAGGCTGCGCGCGCCGGGGCGATCCTGGCCCAGGGGGGGACCCGCCTTGCCCGCGCATCCTGAGTTCGTGGCAGCGTTCGCGGCGGCGCTGCGCGGCGGGGCGCTGCCTCCCGGGCTGTGCGCCCGCGACCCGGCCGAGGTCGAGCGCCGCTTTGCCGTCTATCGCAACAACGTGGCCGTCAGTCTGTCGCAGGCGCTGGCCAGCCGCTTTCCGGTGATCCGCCGACTGGTGCGGGACGACTATTTTGCCGCGCTGGCGGGGCTTTATGCCCGGGCCGAGCGTCCGCAGTCGCCGGTTCTGGCCGAATGGGGTGCGGGGTTTGCCGATTTCCTGGACCGCTTCCCGCCGCTGGCCGCCTGGCCCTACATGGGCGACGTGGCGCGCATCGAACACGCCCGGGGCCGTGCCTTTCATGCCGCCGATGCACTGCCGGTCGATCCGGCGGTCTTTGCGGCGGCCGATCCGGGGCGGCTGCGGCTGGGGCTTCACCCCTCGGTCATCCTGCTGCGGCTGGCGCATCCGGCGGTGTCGATCTGGCGGCGCAACCAGCCGGGGGCGGGCGACATCCCCCCGGCCGCGGGGCCGGAAACCGCGCTGATCCTGCGCGACCGCGCCTTTGACGTGCCGGTGCAGGCACTGGGCCCGGGCGATGCCGCCCTGATGGCCGGGCTGCTGGCGGGCCGGGTGCTGGCCGATGCGGCGCAATCCGCGCAGGCCACCGAACCGGCGCATGACCCGCAGCCCCTGCTGGTGGGCCTGATGCGGGCCGGCGTCCTCACCCAAGCAACGGAGTAGTCGATGACCCCCCTTGCCGTGCTGAACCGGCGGGTCGCGATGATCCCCGACGCCCCCGTGGCGCTGGCCCTGCGGCTGTTTCCGGCGCTGGTCTTCTGGCAGTCGGGCCGCACCAAGGTCGAGGGCTTCGGGATCAAGGACTCGACCTGGTTCCTGTTCGAACATGAATACGCCCTGCCGCTGATCCCGTCGGACCTGGCCGCGGTGCTGGCCACGGTGGCCGAGCATCTGCTGCCCGTGCTGCTGATCCTGGGGCTGTTCACGCGGCTGTCGGCGCTGGGCCTGCTGGCGATGACGGCGGTGATCCAGGCGTTCGTCTATCCCACGGCCTGGGTGACGCATGGGCTGTGGGCGGCGCCGCTGCTGGCGGTTGCGGTGCGCGGCCCGGGGCGATGGTCGGTCGATCACCTGATCGGGCTGGACCGCGCGGGGCGCGACTAGATGGACCTGATCCTGGCCTATGTCGCGGGGCTGCTGACGCTGATCAACCCGTGCGTCCTGCCGGTTCTGCCCATCGTCGTGGCCAGCAGCCTGCAGACCGACCCGCGCGCGCCGCTGGCGCTGGCGCTGGGGATGGGGCTGTCGTTCACCCTGCTGGGCACCGGGGTGGCGGCGCTGGGCTCGGCGCTGGGGCTCTACCCCGAGGATGTGACGCGCCTCGCCGCGCTGGTCATGATGGCCTTTGGCGCGGTGCTGGCGCTGCCGCCGCTCGGCCGGCGCTTTGCGGTTGCGACGGCCGGGGTCTCGGCCCGGGCGGATGCGCGCATGGCCGCCGCATCGCGCGGGATCGGGTCGGAAGTCCTGGGCGGCGCGCTCCTGGGCGCGGTGTGGAGCCCCTGCATCGGCCCCACCCTGGGTGCCGCCATCGCGCTGGCCAGCACGGGGGCCGATCCGGTCCGCGCGGCGGCGGTCATGGCGGCCTTTTCGCTGGGGGTGGCCACCCTGATCCTGGCCGCCGCCCATGGCCTGCGCGGCTGGCTGCGGCGCAACGCGGGCCGCATGGCCGCCCTGGCCGCCCGCGCCCGGCCCGCGATGGGCTGGACCTTTCTGGCCGTGGGGGCCGCGCTGGCCCTGGGCCTGAACCACTGGATCGAGGCCACGGCGCTGCGCCTGCTGCCCGCCAGGCTGATCGACCTGTCCGTCCGCATCTGAACCCCGGAGAGTTCCATGAACCGTCGCACGCTTCTTCTGTCCGTTCCGGCGCTGCTGCTGCCCCTGTCCCTGCGGGCCGAGACGCGCACCTTCTACACCCCCGGCCTTGCCGAACGCGCGATGGACGCGGGGCAGGTGGTGGTGCTGGACTTCTGGGCCAGCTGGTGCAGCACCTGCGCTGCGCAGGAACGGGTGATCGCCGCCCTGATGGCCGAAAACCCCGCCTATGCGCAGAAGATCCGCCTGATCGTCGTGGACTGGGATGCGCATGGCCAGGGCGAGCTGTCGCGCGCGCTGAAGACCCCGCGCCGGTCGACGCTGGTCGCGCTGAAGGGCCGGACCGAGATCGGCCGCATCGTCGCCGGCACCGGCCGGGCCGAGATCCGGGCCCTGTTCGACGCGGCGCTGGCCGCGGCGGAATGACCGCGGCGATCGCCCTGTCGCCAAACCGTGACTGTGCCGCGCCGACGGTCCCTGCTAGGCTGCGCGCGCGGACACGGGAGGATCGCCTGAACAACGACCCAAGCTGGACCCAGACCCGGGACGACACCTGGGAAACGCTGCTGGCGCGGGCGAATGCGGGCGACGGCGCGGCCTTTGCCCGCTTTCTGACGCTGGTGACCCCGACCCTGCGCGCGGTGATCCGCTGTCGGGGCGCGATGCCGACATCATGCTGGGTCTGATCGACAGCCGGTCGGCCGCGCTGGTGCGGGCCGTGGCGATCGAGGGCAAGTCGGCCGAGGCCGCGGGCGAACCCATGGGCCTGTCGGCGCTGCCGCTGCTGGCGGGCCTGCGGCTGATGCGCCGCGGCGCGCCGACCCGGCCGGGCCTGTCGGGCGCGCTGCTGGGGC
>JACXUX010000071.1 GCA_014763725.1 Rhodobacterales bacterium | reverse complement strand
GCGCTGACCAAGCGCGGCATGGTCGCGGCACCTGAAGATGTGCGCAAGGCCAGTGCCGAAACGGTCAAGGCGCTGACCGTGCTTGACGGCTCCAAGCTGAAGTAAGGGCCATAATGACCGGTCCCGCACTTTTCCTGCTGCTCGCTGGCCTGGGCGCTATCGCCTGGGTCAGCGCCCGCGCCCGCGCGCTGCGTTTGCAGATAGTGGCGCGGGCGACCGGGCGGCGCGGGGCGATCTGCGGGCCTATCTGGATGCCGATGTGCGGGTCAGCCCGCCCCTGATGGCGCAGATCGCCCGCGCGCTGGACCGGCCCGACCCCGCCTATGCCAGCGGCCGGCCGCAGGTGGCGCGCGCGGCCAGCCCCGTCACCCGCGCCTATGCCCGGTTCTGGCAGGGCCTGCCCTTCTTTGCCGCCCCCGCGCCGGGCTTTGGCCTTTACGCCGTGAACGCGGCGGGCCGCGCACGCTGGGGCGAGTTTCCGCAGATCATCTCGGACGATACCTATGTCCGCGTCCAGTTCGCGCCGGGCGAACGGATCGAGGTGCCGGCCCCCTACACCTGGCCGATGGTCGAGGGGTTCGCGGCCCTGGTCCGCGTGCGGCGGCGCCAGGATGCGGGCGTGGCCGAGTTGGCCGCGCGCGACCCCGCCCTGATGGTGAATGAGGCCAAGCCCCGCCTGACCCCGGCCCAGGCCGCGCGGCGGGTGCTGGCCGATCCGGCGGGGGCGGCGGTCTATGCCGCAGTGACGGCGGGCGTCCGGCTGGGCCGCGGCCGGGGCGGCTGGGACCGCGGGCGTTAGGCGAACACCTGTTCCAGAACCTCGGCCGCCAGGGCCACATCATGCCGCGCCAGCGCATCGGCGCGCGCCGCCTGCCCCATCTGCGCCAGCCGATCGGGCGGCGTGGCGGCCAGATCGGCGATGGCGCGGGCCAGCGCATCCGCATCGCCCGCCGGCACCAGCCAGCCGTTGCGGCCCGGCTCGACCAGCTCGGGGATGCCGGCGATGGCGGTGGCGATCACCGGGCGGCCGGCGGCCATCGCCTCCATCAGCACGACGGGCAGGCCCTCGGCAAAGCTGGGCAGGATCAGCGCGCTGGCCTCTGCCAGCCGGTCGCGCACCTGACCCTCATCCAGTCGGCCGGTCAGGCGGATGCGGCCGGCCAGCCCGGCGCGGTCGATCTGCGCCTGCAACCCGGCGCGCAGCGGCCCGTCGCCCACCAGCGTCAGCGTCAGGTCGGGCAGATCCGCCGCCGCCTGCGCCATGGCCTGCACCAGCAGGGCAAAGCCCTTCTGCGGCGCCAGCCGGCCGATGGCGATCAGATGCGGCCCGCCCGCGGGCAGCGGCGCGGGCGCGGCAAACCGCGCCGGGTCCACCCCGCAGGGCACCCGCACCAGCCGCGGCCAGACCTCGGGCGGGCACCAGCGCATCAGCTGGGCCAGGCCATAGCGGCTGACGCCCGCCACGCGATGCGCCGCGGCGATCTTGTCCGGCAGCGACAGCGCCAGCGGGGCGTCGAATTCCTCGGGCCCATGCACGGTAAAGCTGAAGCGCGGCCCACCCAGCGCATGGGCCAGCATCGCCACCATGGCCGGATTGGTGCCGAAATGCGCATGCAGATGCGTCAGCCCGCGGGCGCGGGCGCGGTCGGCCACGGCGGCGGCCTCGGCCAGATAGACCAGGTGGCGCAGCCGCCCGCCGCCCGCCCGGCCGCCGCAGGCCCAGGCCAGCCGCGCCGCGCGCCAGACCCGGCCCGGATGCCGCAGCGCCGCCCGCCCCAGCGCGCCCATCAGCGCCAGCGGCCCCTGCGCCAGGACGTGGTGGGTCAGGCGGGCTTCGGCCGCATCCTCGGGCCCCACGGTGCCGGCGGGATCGGGGCGCATGGCGATGCGGTCGACCTGCCAGCCGCGCGCCTCGATCGCCGCGATCTCGCGCCGGATGAAGCTGTTCGAGGTCTGCGGATAGGTGTTCAGCACATAGCCCACGCGCCTGTCGCCCATCGCCGCCCCCCGCTGCCCGTCCCTGCCTAGCATGGCGCGCCGCGGGCGCAAACCGGCGGGCTTTGCCCGGGGCCCGAAACGTGCCATCACCGCGGCAGGGCAGCGCAGGGGCAGGACGTGACCGGGACCGAGGCGCCCCCCCGCGGGGGCATTTTCGCGCGCGCGATGCGCGGCATGGCGCTGACGGCGACCAGCCAGATCGTGCAGAACCTGCTGCGGCTGGCGTCGAACCTGATCCTGACGCGGCTTCTGTATCCCGAGGCCTTCGGGATCATGGCGCTGGTGGCCGTGGTGCTGACGGGGCTGGTGATGTTTTCCGACGTGGGCCTGGGCGCGGCCATCGCGCAAAGCCCGCGCGGCGACGATCAGGATTTCCTCGATACCGCCTGGACGGTGCAGATCGCGCGCGGCTTCCTGCTGTTCCTGGCGGCCTGCGCGCTGGGCTGGCCGATGGCGCAGTTCTATGGCGTGCCGGAACTGGCGCAGATCCTGCCCGTGGCCGGGTCCAGCCTGTTCCTGTCGGGCTTTACCCCCACCCGGGCCGAGACGCTGGCCCGCCATCTGATGCTGGGCCGGCTGGTGGCCATCGACCTGTCGGTGCAGGTGGCGGGCATCCTGGTGATGGTGGGCGTGGCGATGGCCACCGGGTCGATCTGGGCGCTGGTCGTGGCCATGCCGGGCCAGGGGCTGGCGCGGGTGGTCATGGTGCACTGGCTGGTGCCGGGCGCGCCCAACCGACTGCGCTGGGACCGCACGGCGGCGGCCGAGCTGATCGGGTTCGGCAAGTGGATCTTCTTTTCCACCGCCTGCAGTTTCCTGCTGCTGCAGGGCGACAAGGCGGTGCTGAGCCTGTATCTGAGCCTCGAGGCGCTGGGCCGCTACAACATCGCCTATTTCCTGGCCAGCGCGCCGGTGATGCTGGGGCTGGCGCTGGTCCAGCGGGTGATGATCCCGCTGTATCGCAATGCGCCGCCCGGGGCGTCGGCCGCGAATTTCGCGCGGATGCGGCGGTTGCGCGGCGGGCTGACGGCGGGGCTGCTGGCGATGCTGGCGGTGGCGGCGCTGGGGGGCGTGTGGATCGTCGACCTGCTCTACGACGACCGCTATGCCCAGGCGGGGCCGATCCTGGTTCTGGTGGCGCTGGTGCAGATGCCGCTGGCGGTGGGCATGTCCTATGACCAGGCGGCGCTGGCGGCGGGCGACAGCCGCGGCTACTTCCTGCTGACGGCGCTGCGGGCCGGGCTGCAGCTGGCGGGGCTGTATCTGGGGATGGAGACTGCGGGCCTGACCGGCGGGCTGGTGGGCCAGGGGCTGGCCGCGCTGGCCGGGCATCTGGCGATCGTCGGTCTGGCGCGCCGGCACCGGGTCTGGGACGGGGCGCATGATGCCGCGGCGGGGGCGGCGATCCTGGCCATCGCCCCAGGGGTGCTGGCGCTGCATGGCCCGGCCCTGGCGGGGCTGAGCGCGGGCGGCTGACCCCGTGCCGGGCCGATTGGACAGCCCTTCGAAACACTGATCCGCCTGCCGCGGCCGCGCCGCGCGCCCGCCGCGCGCCCGCCCGGCCTGCGCCACATTCCCGCCACGAACCGGCCGCGCCGCGGCCCGGCCGCGGCCGCCGCGAATCGCGGCGCGGCGTTTCGGGTCAACGACTTAGCGATTGCACGCCATGGTTGCACGGGTCCAGATTGCGGCAACACCGTGGCGACTGGCCGGCGCCTTCACGACACGAATTCGTCAACTTCGCCACCTTTGCCGCCGCCTTCATCGTTTTGCCACGAAGGCCGACCGGATAGAATGAACGCATGGTTTACCAGTATCCCTTCGCGACGGTCCCGATGCCCCTTGCCCTGCCCCAGGCGACCACCTGCCCCGCCGCACCCCAGGGGGACGCCGCAGCATGGACGCCCCGGGCCGCCCAAATGTTGACGGAGAGCTGACAATGTCGATGGGCTACCCCCGCTTTCCCGAGACGCTGGCGCAGGGACCCGCGCTGCCCGTGGCCGCCACGGTCGACCTGCCACCCGTCGCCCGGCCCGTGCCGACCCCGGCCGAACGCGGGGTCTACCGCCGACTGGCCAAGCGGCTGTTCGACGTGACGGCGGTGGTGCTGGCCGCGCCCGTGGTCGTGCCGCTGGTGGCGGGGCTGGCGCTGGCGGTGCGGCGCGACGGGGGATCGCCCTTCTACACCCAGTTCCGCGTGGGGCGCGGCGGCCGCACCTTCCGGATGTGGAAGCTGCGCACCATGGTCTTGGACGCCGATGCACGCATGACCGCCTATCTGGAGGCCAACCCCGAGGCGCGCCAGGAATGGGATCTGACGCAGAAGCTGCGCAACGATCCGCGGATCACCCCCTTTGGCCGGTTCCTGCGCAAATCCTCGCTGGATGAACTGCCGCAGCTGTGGAACGTGCTGACCGGCGACATGAGCCTGGTCGGACCGCGGCCGATGATGCTGTCGCAACGCGGGCTTTATCCGTCGGACAGCTATTATCGGCTGCGCCCCGGCATCACCGGCTACTGGCAGACGGCGGGCCGGCACAAGACGACCTTTGCCGCCCGGGCGGAATTCGACGACGCCTATGACCGCGATCTGTCGCTGGCCACGGATCTGAAGGTGCTGGGCCGCACCGTGGGCGTGGTGGTCAAGGGCACGGGCTGCTGACCGCGCCGGCCCCGCCACCGGGCGGGGGGCGGGCCGTCAGACGCGGCGCATCCGCAGGCGCAGCTGCTTCCTGCTGGGGGGCTGGCGTTCGGGAATGGCGACCAGCGGGCGCAGGCCCAGTTGCCGTTCCATCTGGGCGCTGGTGCGGATCACGGGCGGCCAGGCCTCACGCAGAAAGGCCAGGCCCAGCGCCGCCATCAGGCTGAGTGCCGCGCCCATCACCGCCAGCTTCTTGCCGCTGGACCCGCTGGGATAGTCGGCCGGCACCGCGGCCTCGAGCAGGGTGACGCTGTCGCGCGGGCGGGTGTCGGCCAGGCGCTGTTCGGCCTCGGCCGCGGCCAGGCGCTGGCTGGCGACGGTCAGTTCGGCCTGCAGCTGGGCGATCTGGCGGTCATAGCCGGCCAGCACGGATTCCACCCCCGGCATCGCATCCAGCGTGGCGGCCAGTTCGGCGCGGCGGGCGTCCAGCGCCGCGCGCTGGCTGTCGACCGAGGCGAGTTCGCCCGCGATCTGGTCCAGCCGCCGCCGCCCGGTTTCGCGCAGCGGCGTCTGCGCCGACAGCGCCAGACGTTCGCTGTCCAGCGCGGCGCGGGTGCCGTCCAGCGCGGCCAGGCTGCCCTGCAGGTCGGTCAGTTCCGTCAGCAGCGCCGTGCGCCGTTCGGGCAGCGCGGTCAGGTTGGCCGACTTGTAGGCGGTCGCCTCGGCCTCGACCGCGGACATGGCGGCGGTCAGGCGCGCGGTCTCGGTCCGGTGAAAGTCGCGCGCGGCGGCGATGCGGGCGGCCTCGTCCTCGGCACTGGCGGTGATCAGGCTTTGCGCGAATTCATTCGCGATCTCGGCCGCGACAAAGGGATCGTCCAGCCGCACTGCGATCATCACCGCCGTGACCGCATTGCCGCCAAAGCCGCCGCTGCCCGAGATGCCGGTGATCCGCACCGACTGGCGCAGCGCCTGCACCCGTTCGGCCGCGGTCAGCCCCGGCAGGTCGGCGAACAGGCCAAAGCGGTCGATCGTGGCCTGCAGGTGATCGCGCCGCATCAGCTGCTGTTCGATCAGCTGGATGCGCTGGGCCGCGGGGGTGGCGGCAATGCCGGTCTGGGCGGGCGTGTGGCTTTCGATCTGCAGCACCGCCACGCTTTCGAACACTTCGGGCCGGGTCTTGGCAAAGACGGCCGAGATCACGACCCCCACCAGAAAGACCAGCGCGATCGACCGCCAGCGGCGGCGCAGGAAGATCACCAGATCCTCGAACGACTGGATGGGTCCCATGCGATCCTCTATCGGCCGGGGGGCAGGCGGCGGGCGGATTCGTCCTGGGCGCGGTTCAGCACCACCCCCAGGATCGGCACACGCCCGTCCAGCAGGCATTCGCAGCGGCGGATGTCCTCGGCCGTGGTGCGGCTGCCGTCGGCCACCAGCAGCAGCGCATCCATCTGCGGGGCAAAGGCGATCACGTCGTCGGACGCCAGCACGGGCGGCAGGTCATACAGCACCACGTCGGGCTGCAGCACCTCGGCCAGGCCGTCCAGCGCGCGGGCGGTCGCCTCGTCCTGCAGCACGACGGCCGGGTCGGGGAACGGCTGGGCGTTCAGCGCCAACGCCAGATTGGACCCCATCCGCCACAGGACGGATTCGATCGGCTGGTCGTCGGTCAGCAGGTCGGACAGGCGGCCCGGCTCCTCGATGCCCAGCAGGCGCGCCAGGCCCGGGCGGCGCAGATCCAGGTCGACCATCAGCGTATGCAGCGCAGGCAGGCGCGACAGGCTCATCCCCAGGCCCAGCGTGACGAAGCTGGCCCCGCAGCCCGGCGTGGGCGCGGCAATGCCCAGCCGCGTCCAGGCCCTCTCGGTCAGCACGGGCAGGATGCGCGCGCGCAGCAGGTCCATCGCGGCCGAGGTCGCATCGCGGTCGTGCAGCGGCGCCAGGCCCGTGCGCAGCAGCTGCATCCGCGGCGGGGTCAGGGCGGTCAGCGATTCCCAGACCCGGGCCGGATCCTTGCCCTGCGGCAACAGCGGCCCGTCGAACGGTCGGCGCAGGGGGGTGACGACCTGGGGCAGGGTTCCGCGCGTCTCGCCGCGCGACCGGAAGGGCGAGATGACCGCCACCCGCGTGCCGGCAGGCTCGGGCCCCGACGCCCCGGCGCGATCGTCGCCGTCGCTCTGCCTGGCCACCATCGGCACACCGCTCCTGCCCATCACACCACACCTGCCGGGGCGCGGCGGGGCCGCGCGGGATTGCACGCGCCACCCGGATCGGATGGCCAGGGGTGCCCCTGCGGCGGACCCGCCGATGATGGACGGGCGACAGGCCACACGGCCGCCGCCCGGAATCGCCCGGGCCCCCGCCCAGCCCGTTGGTGATACCAGACAAGTGGCGGGCCAAAAAGCCTTTTGCCCCGGGCTGCGGGCACCGTTTCCGCAGGGTGGTCGCGGCGCGGCCGGCGGGCTAGACTGTCGCCCGCGGGGAAATGGCAGGCGGACCAGATGGAGCAGGATGCGGTCGACGCGGTGGCCATCGGCCGGAACGAGGGCGAAAGGCTGATCGCCTGCCTGACCTCGCTGCGGGCGGCGGGGGTGCGGCGCATCGTCTATGTCGATTCGGGATCGACCGACGGCAGCGCGGCCGCGGCCGCGGCCTTGGGGGCCGAGGTGGTGCCTCTGGACCTGTCGCGCCCCTTCACCGCGGCGCGGGCGCGCAATGCGGGGCTGGACCGGCTGGGGCCGGACGGCGCCGATCTGGTGCAGATGATCGACGGCGATTGCGCGCTGGCGCCGGGCTGGCTGGCCGCGGGGCGCGCGACGCTGGCCGCCGACCCGGGGCTGACCGCGGTCTGCGGGCGGCGGCGGGAACGGTTTCCCGTGGCCTCGGTCTACAACCTGCTGTGCGACCTGGAATGGAACACGCCGGTGGGCCCCGCCCGGGCCTGTGGCGGCGACGTGCTGATCCGCCGCGCGGCGCTGACCGCGATCGGCGGCTATCGGCCCGACGTGATCGCCGCCGAGGATGACGAGATCTGCCAGCGCCTGATCGCCGCGGGCGGCCGGCTGGCGCGGATCGACGCCGAGATGACGCGGCACGACGCGGCGATGACGCGGTTCGGCCAGTGGTGGCGGCGCGCGGTGCGGGCGGGCCACGGCTTTGCCCAGGTGGGCGGGTTGCACCCGCATTACTTCGTGGCCGAACGGCGGCGGGTCTGGCTGTGGGGCGCGGCGCTGCCGGGCGCAGCGCTGGCGGGGCTGGCCGCGGGCTGGCCCGCGCTGCCCGCCGCGGCGGCGGGGCTCTATGCACTGTCCTTCGCGCGCGGGCTGCGGCGGTTTCGCCACGCCGGGCTGCCCCCCCGTCAGGCCGCGGCTTGCGCCGGGCTGATCGTTCTTTCAAAGTTCCCCAATCTTCAGGGCGTGCTGACCTGGCGGCTGCGGCAGCTGCGTGGGCGCGCGGCCACGATCATCGAATACAAGTGACAGGCCCTGCGGGCGGCCAGTACGGGTGGATCGCATGACGGAACGCAGCACGCGGGTGGGCCTGGTGGGCGCGGGCTATATCGCGCGCTGGCATGCCGAGGCGCTGGCCCGCCTGCCCGGGGTGGAGCTGGTGGCCGTGGCCGATCCCGCGCCCGCGGCCGCCCGCGCCCTGGCCGAACCCCGCGGCGCCCGGGTGCATGCCAGCCTGGACGACATGCTGGCCGAAACCCGCCCCGAGGCCGTGCACATCCTGACCCCGCCGCCGCTGCACGCGGCCCAGGCCATCGCGGCGCTGGGGGCGGGGGCGCATGTGCTGGTGGAAAAGCCCTTTGCCCTGACGGGGGAGGAGGCCGCCGCCATGGCCGCCGCCGCGCAGGCCGCGGGTCGGGTGCTGGCGGTCAACCACAACTTCCTGGGCCTGCCCGCCTATGCGCGGCTGAAGGCGCGGGTGGCGGCGGGCGATCTGGGCCGGATCGACCGGCTGACGGTGAACTGGCACTATCCGCTGCCGCCGCTGCGGTCGGGGCCGTTCGGCCTGTGGCTGCTGCGCAGCCCGCAGAACCTGCTGACCGAATTCGCGCCGCATCTGTTCGCCTTTGTCCAGGACCTGCTGGGCCCGGCGCAGGATCTGGTGCTGCGCCCCGGCCGCTGGATCGACCTGCCCGGCGGGGCGCGGCTGCCGCAAAGCCTGATGGCCTGGGCGCGCGCGGGCACGGCCGAGGTGACGATCTCGATCTCGCTGGTCGAGGGCGACGACGACCGGTCGCTGACGCTGCGCGGGGTGGCGGGGGCGGCGCGGCTGGATTTCGCGGCCGACACGCTGATCGTCCAGGCGCCGAACAGCGCCGACATCGTGCTGAACCCGCTGATGGCGCAGCTGTCGCTGGCCGGCCAGCACCTGCGCCAGGGGCTGGGCAATGCCTGGCGGCAGGGCCGGTCGCTGAACCGCGACCAGCCCTATGCGCTGGGCTTTCGCACCGCGCTGGGCGCGTTTCACACCGCGATCCGGCAGGGCGGGCCGGTCGATGCGCGGTTCTCGGCGGACGCCGCCGTGGCGGTGACCCAGGCGATCGACCGCGCGCGGGCGCTGCTGCCCGCACCGGCGCCCGCGCCGCAGCCCCCCGCCGCGGTGGCGGACGGCCCGGTGCAGGCGCTGGTGATCGGCGGCACGGGCTTCATCGGGCGGGCGCTGACGCGGGCGCTGGTGGCGGCGGGGGTCCGGGTGCGCGTGCTCAGCCGCGGGCGGGCCAATCCCTTTGCCGATCTGGGCGATGCGGTCGAAATCCTGTCCGCCGATCCGGCCGATACGGACGCGCTGGCCCGCGCGATGGCCGGGGTGGGCACCGTCTATCACCTGGCCCGCGCCGAAGAGGCGACCTGGGACGCCTATCTGCAGAACGACGTGGCCGTGACCGAACGGATCGGCGCCGCAGCCCTGGCCGCGGGGGTGGGGCGGCTGGTCTATACCGGCACGATCGCGTCCTACGACGCCTCGGACCCGCGCCGCCCGATCACCGAGGACACGCCCTTTGGCCCGATGGAGGCGCGGAACCTTTATGCCCGGTCCAAGGCGCTGTGCGAGGACCGGCTGCTGGCGCTGCACCGCGACCGCGGGCTGCCCCTGGTCATCGCGCGGCCGGGCATCGTGATCGGGCCGGGCGGGCCGCTGCAGCACTGGGGCATCGGCCGCTGGCAGGGGCCGGGGGCGGTGCGGCTGTGGGGCGACGGGCGCAACCCGCTGCCCCTCGTGCTGATCGACGACGTGGCCGAGGCGCTGGTGCGGATGGGCCGGTTCGACGGCCTGCCGACGGTCGAGGGGATCGAGGGGCAGTCCTTCAACCTGGTCGGGCCGCCCATCCTGTCGGCGCGCGGCTATTTCGACGCGATCCACCGGCTGACCGGCACCCGCATCCGGCTGCGGCGCGGGCGGCTGAACGCGCTCTATCTGGCCGATCTGGGCAAGTGGCTGCTGAAGCGGCATGTGCTGCGCAAGCCCGGGGTGATCCGCCCGTCGCGCGCCGACTGGCTGTCGCGCGGGGCGCTCTCGCCCTTTGTGCCCGACCGGGCCTGCGCCGTGCTGGGCTGGCAGCCCGAAACCGACCCCGACCGGCTGGCCCGCCGCGCCATCGACGGCACGGCGCTGTTCGGGTTCTAACCGCGGCGGCGCTGGCGCAGCGCGGCCAGCGCCTGGCCGGGCAGGATCGCGGCACAGGCGGCATAGCGCGCGGCCAGCCGACGCGGGTCCAGGGCCATCCGCCACAGCCATTCCAGCGCCAGCCGCCGCACCCAGGCGGGCGCGCGCACCTGCGCCCCGGCCAGAAAGTCCAGCCCCGCCCCGACCGAGGTATAGACCAGCGCCCCCGGCACGATGCCAAGGGCCGTGGTGATGGCAAAGCGCGACAGCCGCACATCGAACAGCGCCGGCAGAACGTTCGCGACAAAGAAGGGCACCGCCGGCACCAGCCGCAACAGGAACAGCGCCGACCACTGGTTGGCGTCGATCGCCGCCTTGAACCGCTTTGCCGCACCCTCGGATGCCTCCATCCGGGCAGCAAGCCGCGCGCCAAGGCCTGCGCGCGCCGCAAGAAAGATCAGGATCGCGCCCAGGGTCGCCCCGGTGACGTTGTAAAGCACGCCGGGAAAGGTGCCGAACAGGAAGCCGCCGGTCAGCGTGGCCACCGTGGCCCCCGGCAGCGACAGGCCGACGATGACGACATAGGCGCCGATAAAGGCCACGACGGCCAGCACCATATGCGCATCCCGGAAGG
>JACXUX010000070.1 GCA_014763725.1 Rhodobacterales bacterium | reverse complement strand
CCCAGTCCCGGCGCGCCCAGTCCCGGCGCGCCCAGTCCCGGCGCGCCCAGACCGCCGCCCAGGCCCTGCATCTGCGGCAGGGTGATCGTCACGTTCGACGTGTCGACGACCGGCCCCTTGTAGTGCGTCACCAGCCCCGGGAAGCCGATCACCACGGCGATCATGATCACCTGGATCACCACGAAGGGCGTGGCGCCCCAGTAGATCTGGCCCGTGCTGATCCCGTCCATCCGCTGGCCGGTCACCTTGTCGACATAGGGCGCCTTGGGTGCCACCGACCGCAGGTAGAACAGCGAGAAGCCGAAGGGCGGGTGCATGAAGCTGGTCTGCATGTTCACGCCCAGGATGATGCCCAGCCAGATCAGATCGATCCCCAGCGCCTCGGCCGGGGCGACCAGCAGCGGCACGATGATGAAGGCCAGTTCGAAGAAGTCGAGGAAGAAGGCCAGCAGGAACACCAGGATCGACACCACGATCAGGAAGCCCATCTCGCCCCCCGGCAGGCCGGTCAGCAGGTGTTCCACCCAGATGTGCCCGTTCACCCCGTAGAAGGTCAGCGAAAAGACCCGCGCCCCCAGCAGGATGAACATGACGAAGGCCGACAGCCGCGTGGTCGAGGCCAGCGCCTGCGTGATCACGGCAAACGTCAGCCGCCCCTTGGCCGCGGCAAGGATCAGCGACCCCACCGCGCCCATGGCGCCGCCCTCGGTCGGCGTGGCGATCCCCAGGAAGATCGTGCCCAGCACCAGGAAGATCAGCGCCAGCGGCGGGATCAGCACGATGATGACCTGCTGGGCCAGCCGGCTCATCAGGCCGATCTTCAGCCCGCGGTCGGCCAGCGCCACCAGATAGATCACCAGCACGCCCACCAGAGCGCCCAGGATGTCGGCATTGGCGCCCTGGCTGTCATACAGCCACAGATGCGCGCCCCAGGCGATGCCCACGCAGCCCGCCAGCGCCACCACCAGCGACATCACGCCCGACCCCAGCGTGCGCGCCTCGACCGGCAGCGCGGGCATATAGGACGGCCGCAGCACCGACACGGCGAAGATATAGGTGACATACATCCCCGTCAGCACCAGGCCCGGCAGCATCGCGCCCTTGTACATGTCGCCCACCGACCGGCCCAGCTGGTCGGCCAGCACGATCAGCACCAGGCTGGGCGGGATGATCTGCGCCAGCGTCCCCGAGGCCGCAATGACGCCCGAGGCCACGCGCCGGTCATAGCCGTAGCGCAGCATGATGGGCAGGCTGATCAGGCCCATGGCGATCACGCTGGCCGCCACCACCCCGGTCGTGGCCGCCAAGAGCGCCCCCACCAGGACGACGGCATAGGCCAACCCGCCGCGGATCGGGCCGAACAGCTGGCCGATGGTGTCCAGCAGATCCTCGGCCATGCCCGACCGTTCCAGCACGATCCCCATGAAGGTGAAGAAGGGGATGGCCAGCAATGTCTCGTTCGCCAACACCCCCCAGAAGCGGTTGGGCAGGGTGTTCAGCAGCGGCCAGTCCAGCGTGATCGTGCCGCCCGACAAGGGCGCCAGTTCCACCCCGAAGAAGAAGAACAGCAGGCCATTGGCCGCCAGCGCAAAGGCCACCGGATAGCCCAGCAGCAGGAACACGACCAGCGAGGCGAACATGATCGGCGCCATGTTCACCGCGATGAATTCCATGATCATTTGCCGATCTCCTTGACCAGGGCCTCGCCCTCGCGCTCGGCCGCCTCATGCGCCGAGACGAAGGGATGCGGGTCCTCGATCAGCCCGCGCATCACCGCGATCTTCTTGATGATCTCGGACAGGCCCTGAATGGCCAGCAGCGAAAACCCGATCAGCAGCAGCGACTTGGCCGGCCAGATGATCAGCCCGCCGGAATTGGTCGACACCTCGCCCGACCGGAAGGAATTCGCCGCATAGGGGACGAAATACCACACCATCAGCAGCACGAAGGGCATCAGGAAGAACAGATGCCCGAGCAGGTCGATCCAGTGCTGGGTGCGGCGGCTGAACAGGCCGTAGACGATGTCGATGCGGATGTGTTCGTTCTGCTTCAGCGTATAGGCCGCGGCCAGCAGGAAGGCCGCGCCGAACAGATACCATTGCGCCTCGAGCCAGGCATTGGACGAGGTGTTGAACACCTTTCGCACGGTGGCATTGACCGCGCTGATCAGCACGGCCACAAGGATCAGCCATTGCACGGCGCGCCCGATCAGCTCGTTCACGCGGTCGATGGCGCCGGACAGCGCCAGCAGGGCACCCATGATGCGATTCCCCCCTTCGGTTCCACTCGGTCCCGGTTGCGACCCCCGATCATGTGCCGGGGCTGCCTTGGGTATGGCCGGGGCGATGGCCCCTGTCAATTCTGCAGGGGCGAAAGGCCCCGCCCGCCCCGCCCGCCGCAGGCGCCGCGGGCCGGACGGCCGGGGTGGCGCGCGATTGCCGGCGGAACGGGCAGATGCCGCGGAAACGGCACAGGTCGGCCCCGCGGGGTGCTTGACAGCCGCCGGGCTTGCCCCACATGAATGAGCATTCATTCATTTCGCACCCGCAGCAACGCCCCCGCCCAGAAACAGGGACTCCGCCGCCCCGATGACCCAGGCTCTCCGCCTTGCCCGCGCCACGTCGACCCCCGCGCCCCCCGAGGGGCGGGCCGAGGCCATTCTCGACATCGCGCGCGTCGTCTTTGCCGAGAAGGGCTTTGACGGCGCGTCCATGAACGACCTGGCCCGCGCCGCGGGGATGAGCGTGGGCAACTTCTACCGCTACTTCCGGTCCAAGGATGCCATCGTCCAGGCGCTGATCGCGCGCGACATGGCGGACATCGAGGGCACCTTCGCCAGCATCGCAGGCAGCGACGACCCGATCGGCGCGCTGCGCCAGGGAATCCATGCCCGCATCGACAGCGCCACCCGCGACCGCGACGGCGCGCTCTGGGCCGAGATCACCGCCGCCGCCGCCCGCCGCCCGGAAATCGGCGAGGCGATGCGCGCCTTCGAGGCGGGGCTGACGCGGCTGTTCGTGCAGGTCTTTGCCCGCGCCCGCGGCTGGCCCGTCGACCGCGCCCAGGCACGCTTTGCCGGCCATGCCAAGCTGATCCTGCTGCTGGTCAAGGGCAGCGGCCTGTGCCAGCCGGAACAGATTTCGCCCCAGGGCGATCTGCAACCGCTGATCCTTCGTATGATCGACCAGACCCTGGCCGAGATCCTGTCCCACCCCGATGTCGAGTGACCCGATGCGTGCCCCCTTCCGACGACGTGGCCCAGGGCCAGGTGCTGGCGCGGCTGTCGGCCACGGCGCTGGACCTGCAGCGGGCGCAGCTGACCGCCAGCCTGGCCAGCGCGCGCGCCCAGATCGCCCAGGCCGATGCCCAGGTGGTCGAGGCCCGCGCCGCCGCCGACGAGGCCCAGCGCGTCCGCGCCCGGACCGAGGCGTTGCAGGTCCGGGGGTCGGCCACCCAGGCCGCCGCCGAAACCGCCGCAGCCAGCGCCACCGCCGCCGAGGCGCGCGTGCTGATCGCCATCGAGGCCCAGACCGCCGCCCGCGCGCAAGAGGCGCTGGTGAACGCCCAGATCGCCAACATCGACCTGCAGGTCGCGCGGACCGAGATCAAGGCGCCGGTGGCCGGCCGGATCGTCGCCCGCAATGCCCAGGTGGGCGCCATCGCCAGCGCCCAGGCCCAGCCGATGTTCGAGATCGTGCGTGACGGTGCGCTGGAACTGCGCGCCGACGTGGCCGAACCGGACATGCAGCGCCTGGCCCCCGGCCAGCGCGTGACGCTGCGCGCGGTGGGCCTGGCCGCGCCCCTGACCGGCACGGTGCGGCTGGTCGAACCCGCCATCGACGCGGCCAGCCGCCTGGGCCGGGTGCGGATCACCGTCGACGGGTCGGACGGCCTGCGCCAGGGCATGTTCCTCGAGGCCGAGATCCTGGTGGCCGAACGCACGGCGCTGGCCGTGCCGGTCACGGCCGTCGGCGCCTCGGCCGAGGGCGCCACGGTAATGCGGGTGGACGACAACCGCGTGGCCCGCGTGCCCGTGGCCACCGGCATCCGCGACAACGGCTGGGTCGAGATCGTCTCGGGTCTGGAACCCGCCCAGCAGGTGGTGGCCAAGGCCGCGGCCTTTGTCCGCGACGGCGACCGCATCACCCCCGTCCCCGCCCCGGCGAACTGAGCGAGGTCCGCCATGAACTTTTCTGCCTGGTCGATCCGCAACCCGATCGCGCCGATCCTTGCCTTCGTCATGCTGATGGTGCTGGGCTGGCAAAGCTTCAACAGCCTGCCCATCACGCGCTTTCCCAACATCGACGTGCCGCTGGTCGCGATCAGCGTGGCACAGTCCGGCGCGGCCCCGGCCGAGCTGGAAAGCCAGGTCACCAAGGAAATCGAGGATGCCGTGGCCGGCATCACCGGGGTCAAGAACATCATCTCGACCGTGACCGACGGGCTGTCGCAGACCGCCGTCGAATTCCGGATGGAGGTGCCGACCGACAAGGCGGTGCAGGACGTCAAGGACGCCATCGACCAGATCCGCGGCGACCTGCCCGGCGACATCGAGGCGCCGATCGTCAGCCGCATCGACGTGGAAGGCCAGGCGATCGTGACCTTTGCCGTCAGTGCCCCCGCGCTGTCGCTGGAAGAGCTCAGCTGGTTCGTCGACGACACCGTGACCCGCGCGCTGCAGGGCCGGCCCGGCATCGGCCGCGTCGACCGCTATGGCGGCGCGGAACGCGAGATCCGGATCGCGCTGGACCCGGTGAAACTGGGCAGCTACGGCATCACCGCCGCGGCGGTGAACGCGCAGCTGGCTGCGACCAACGTGAACCTGGGCGCGGGCCGGTCGGAACTGGGCACCGGCGAACAGGCGATCCGCACGCTGGGCGACCAGGCCGATGTGGCCATGCTGGCGCGCACGCAGATCGCGCTGCCCTCGGGCCGGTTCGTGGCGCTGGGCGATCTGGGCACGATCACCGACACCTATGAAGAGGTGCGCAGTTTCGCCCGCTTCAACGGCGACCCGGTCGTGGTCTTTGCCGTGTTCCGGGCCAAGGGCGCGTCCGAAGTGTCCGTCGCCGAAACCGTGAACGCGGTGCTGGACGACCTGCGGCTGCAGAACCCCCAGGTCGCCATCACCCCGGTCGACGACACGGTGTTCTACACCTATGGCAACTACGAGGCCGCGCTGCACACCCTGCTCGAGGGCGCGATCCTGGCCGTTCTGGTGGTGCTGGCCTTTCTGAAGAACTGGCGCGCGACGCTGATCTCGGCCGTGGCGCTGCCGCTGTCGGCGGTGCCCACGTTCTGGCTGATGGACCTGCTCGACTTCTCGCTGAACCTGGTGTCGTTCCTGGCCATCACGCTGGCCACCGGCATCCTGGTCGACGACGCCATCGTCGAGGTGGAAAACATCGCCCGCCACATGCGCATGGGCAAGACGCCCTATCGCGCGGCCATCGACGCGGCCGACGAGATCGGCCTGGCGGTCATCGCGACCACCTTCACCATCGTGGCGGTCTTCGTGCCCGTCAGCTTCATGCCCGGCATCCCGGGGCAGTATTTCCGCCAGTTCGGGCTGACCGTGGCGATTGCGGTGCTGTTCTCGCTGCTGGTGGCGCGGCTGATCACGCCGATGATGGCGGCCTATCTGATGCGCGCCCGCGATGCGGCGCATGAAGAGACGCCGGACGGCCCGATCATTCGCGGCTATCTGGGGGCGCTGCGGCGGACGACGCGCTATCGCTATCTGACGCTCATGGGCGCGATCGGGGTGCTGATCACCTCGGTCTACTTCATGCTGCAGGTGCCGGGCAGCTTCATCCCGCCCGAGGATGTCAGCCGCATCCCCGTCAGCGTGGAACTGCCGCCGGGCGCCACGCTGGAGGATACCGACCGCACCACGGCCGCCATGTATGCCGCGATCCGCGACGTCGAGGGGGTCGAGAACGTCTTCGTCCTGGGCGGCGCCTCGCCCACGGGCGACCGCGACGTGCGCCGCGCCTCGTTCACGGTGCTGCTGGAAAAGCTGGACCATTCGCTGCTGCGCAAGCTGTCGGACATCGCGGGCGCGGTGCCGGTGGTGGGGCCGCTGATCCCCGACCTGCCGCCGAATGGCCGCATCCGCCCGCAGAACCAGATCGAGGCCGAGATCTTTGCCCGCCTGTCGGCCATTCCCGACGTGCGCGCCTTCAAGCTGAACGACCGGGGCGAACGCGACATCAGCTTTTCGATCCTGTCGTCCAGCGAGGCCGACCTGAACCTGGCCGTCGCCCGGCTCGAGGCCGCGCTGCGCGGCGACCCGCTGCTGGCGGGCGTGGCGTCCGAAGGCGCCCTGCCCCGGCCCGAGGTGCTGATCACCCCGCGGGCGGATGTGGCCGCGCGCCTGGGCGTGACCACCCAGGCCATCGCCCAGACGGTTCGGGTGGCCACCATCGGCGATGTCGACGCGGCGCTGGCCAAGGTTTCGCTGGACAACCGGCTGATCCCGGTGCGGGTGCGGCTGGACGATGCGACGCGGGCCGACCTGACGCGCATCGGCGCGCTGAAGGTGCCCGCAGCGACGCGCACGGTTCCGCTGAACGCCGTGGCCGACATCGAGATCGCCGAGGGCCCCTCGATGGTCGACCGGCTGAACCGCGAACGCCGAGCCACGATCGGGGCGAACCTGCCCGTGGGCGTGGCCCTGGGCACCGCGACCGCGCGGTTCAAGGAAATCGTCGCGGCCACCGACCTGCCCCCCGGCGTGCGCATCGTCGAGGCGGGCGACGCCGAGATCCAGGCCGAACTGCAGCAGAGCTTCGGCAATGCCATGATCATGGGGCTGATGCTGGTGCTGACGGTGCTGATCCTGTTGTTCGGCAGCGTGATCCAGCCCTTCACCATCCTGTTCAGCCTGCCGCTGGCCATCGGCGGGGTGGCGGCGGCGCTGATCCTGACGCAAAGCGCGGTGTCGATGCCGGTGCTGATCGGCATCCTGATGCTGATGGGGATCGTGACCAAGAACGCGATCCTGCTGATCGACTTTGCCATCGAGATGCGCGCCCAGGGCATGGACCGCGTCAAGGCGGTGATGGAGGCGGGGCACAAGCGCGCGCGCCCGATCGTGATGACCTCGATCGCGATGTCGGCGGGGATGCTGCCCTCGGCGCTGGGGGTGGGCGAAGGCGGGTCGTTCCGCGCGCCCATGGCCACCGCGGTGATCGGGGGCATCATCGTGTCGACCGTGATGTCGCTGGTGGTGGTGCCGTCGTTCTTCCTGATCATGGACGACCTGTCGCGGCTGCTGGGGCGCCTTTTCGGCTGGCTGGTGGGCCCGCGCGACGACGAAGCCGCAGCGCCCGACCCCGCCCGGCTGGCCCAGCAGATCGGCATCCTGAACGCCCGCGTGATGGACCTGGAATCGCGCGCGATTCCCGCCTCGCCCGCGGTGAGCCGGCCGATGGCGGCGGAATAGACGGCCGGGGCCGCAGGGCACGCAAATCCTTCGGCGAAGGATTTGCGGCCTGCCCCGGCCGGGCCCCTAGCCCGCGGCCGCGCGCGCCTGCAGCAGCGCCAGCGCCTGATCCCGCCGGTCGGCCGGCACATAGACATGGTCGTGATGCCAGCCCGCCACCATGTTGCAGGGGATGCCCGCCTCTGCCAGCGCGCCCGCCACCGCCGCCGTCAGCCCCACGCCGTCCAGGGCCGAAGGCACCTGCAACGTGATCCGCGCCATGGGCAGGGCAGTGTCGAAGCCCTGCGCCTGCGCCACGTCCAGCGGCAGGATCAGGGTGATCCCATCCTCCTCGACCACCCAGGCGGCGGCCAGGGGCGCCAGCGCCGCGGCGCGCGCGCGGTCGGGCAGCGTGCAGAAGACCCACAGCCCCGGCGTCGGATGCGGCGACATGCCCGCGATCATCGCCCCCGTGTCGTGCACGCGGTCGGGCGGGGCGGCCAAGGTCAGCGCACCTTCAGCGTGGCCAGCCCGATCATCGCCAGGATCAGCGCGATGATCCAGAAGCGGATGACGATCTGCGGCTCGGCCCAGCCCTTCTTCTCGAAATGGTGGTGGATGGGCGCCATCAGGAACACCCGCCGGCCCGTGCGCTTGAAGTAGAGCACCTGGATGATGACGCTCATCGCCTCGACCACGAACAGGCCGCCGACGATGGCCAAGACGATCTCATGCTTTGTCGACACGGCGATCGCCCCCAGCGCGCCGCCCAGGGCCAGCGACCCGGTGTCGCCCATGAACACGGCCGCCGGCGGGGCGTTGTACCACAGAAAGCCCAGGCCCCCGCCGATCAGCGCGGCGCAGAACACCAGGATCTCGCCCGTGCCGGGCACGAAATGGATGCCCAGATAGTCGGCAAAGTTGAAGTTGCCGACCAGGTAGGAAATCACCCCGAAGGTGCCCGCGGCGATCATCACCGGCATGATGGCCAGCCCGTCCAGCCCGTCGGTCAGGTTTACCGCATTGGCCGCGCCCACGATCACGATCATGCCGAAGGGGATGAACACGAGGCCCAGGTTGATGAGCAGGTTCTTGAACACCGGCAGCGCCAGGCGGAACTGCAGCGCCTCGGGGTGGGCCATCGTGGCGGCCCAAGCCGCCGCCGCCGCGATCACCAGCCCCAGCAGGAAACGCGCGCGCGAGGAGACTCCCCTCGTGTTCTGCTTGGTCACCTTCTTGTAGTCGTCGGCAAAGCCGATCAGCCCGAAGGCCAGCGTCACACCCAGCACGATCCAGACATAGGCATTGTCCAGCCGCGCCCACATCAGCGTCGACACCGTCAGCGCCGACAGGATCAGAAGCCCCCCCATGGTGGGCGTGCCGGCCTTGGCGAAATGGCTTTGCGGGCCGTCGCTGCGGATCGGCTGGCCCTTGCCCTGCTTGCGCCGCAGCAGGTCGATCAGCGGCCGGCCGAAGACAAAGCCGAACGCCAGCGCCGTCAGGAACGCCCCGCCCGCGCGAAAGGTGATGTAGCGGAACAGGTTCAGGAAATCCCCGCCGTCGGAAAATCCGGTCAGAAGGTAGAGCATTCAGGCGGTCCCCGTTGAGTCTGGCGACCCGCCCTGCCCCAGTTTGCGCAGGGCGTCAACGACCAGACTGACCTTGCTGCCCTTGGACCCCTTGACCAGCAGGATGTCGCCGGCATCGGCCAGCGACCGGGCCTGCGGCACCAGATCGGCGGCCGCGGCCACCCAGCGCCCCCGCCGGCGCGGCGGCAGCGCGCGATGCAGCGCCGCCATCCGCGGCCCCACGCAATGGACGATGTCGACCTGGGCCATCGCCGGATGGGCCGCCAGATCGGCATGCAGCCGCGCCTCGTCCGGGCCCAGTTCCAGCATGTCCCCCAGCACGGCGATGCGTCGGCCGCGGCCGACGCGGCCCTGCCCGTCCTGCGGCTGCGCCAGCGCCAGCAGCTCCAGCGCCGCGGCCATCGAGGCGGGATTGGCGTTGAAGGCATCGTCGATCAGGTCGAAGCCCTGCCCCTCGACCGCGTCCAGGGTGATCCGGTCGCGCGTGCCGCGGCCCGCGGGCGGTGCCCAGCGGCCCAGATCGGCCGCGGTCAGCGCGGGGTCGAAGCCCAGCGCCTCGGCCGCGGCCAGAACGGCCAGCGCGTTCTGCGCGAAATGCCGCCCCGGCGTGGCCAGCTTGAACAGCCGCGCGCCGCCGGGGGTGCTGGCGCGCGCGACGGTGGCGGTTTCGGTCAGCGTCACCTGATCCAGCCGCCAGTCGCCCGCCGTGGTGCCAAAGGTCACGACCTGCGCGCCAACCTGCGCGGCACGCTCCAGCAGGATGGGCGACACGTCCAGGTCAGCGGGCAGCACCGCGAGGCCACCCGGGATCAGCCCGTCCAGGATCGACGCCTTTTCCCGCGCGATCCCGGCCAGATCCGCAAACGCCTCCAGATGCGCGGCGGCGACCGTGGTGATCAGCGCCAGGTCCAGCCGCGCCAGGCACGCCAGCGGCGCGATTTCGCCCGGGTGGTTCATGCCGATCTCGATCACGGCCAGGCCCGTGTCGGCGGGCATCCGCGCCAGCGTCAGCGGCACGCCCCAGTGGTTGTTGTAGCTGGCCTCGGCCGCGTGCAGGCGGGTCTGGCCACCCAGCGCCGCGCGCAGCATCTCCTTGGTCGAGGTCTTGCCGACCGATCCGGTGACCCCGATCACCCGGGCCGGGCTGCGCGCCCGCGCCGCCGCCCCCAGCGCGCGCAGCCCCGCCAGCACGTCCGGCACGACCAGCAGCGGCGCATCGGCCGCCACCCCGTCGGGCCGGCGGCTGACCATCGCGGCCGCCGCGCCCCGCGCCAAGGCCTGGGCCACGAAATCATGGCCGTCGCGCGCGTCCGTCAGCGCCACGAACAGGTCGCCCGGCTGCAGGGTGCGGCTGTCGATCGACACGCCCATGGCGGCCCAGCCCGCGGGCGTGGTGCCGCCGGTCGCCGCGGCGGCCTGGTCTGCGGTCCACAGCGCGGTCACCGGATCACCCCGTCCAGCGCCGCGACCGCGATGCTGGCCTGTTCGGCATCGTCAAAGGGATAGATGTCGCGGCCGATGATCTGGCCCGTCTCATGCCCCTTGCCCGCGATCAGCAGCGCGTCGCCCGGGCCCAGCGCATCGACGCCGCGCAGGATCGCCTCGGCGCGGTCGGGAACCTCGGTCGCCTCGGGGCAGCCCTGCAGGACGGCGGCACGGATCGCGGCGGGGTCCTCGGTCCGGGGATTGTCGTCGGTGACGAAGACCACATCGGCAAAGTCCGCCGCGGCGCGGCCCATCAGCGGGCGCTTGCCGCGGTCGCGGTCGCCGCCCGCGCCAAAGACCACGACGATCCGCCCCAGCACATGCGGCCGCAGCGATTGCAGCGCCGAGGCCAGCGCCCCTGGCTTGTGCGAATAGTCGACAAAGACGGTGGCACCATTGGCGCGGGTGGCGGCCAGTTCCATCCGGCCGCGCACGGTGCGCAGGCGCGGCAGGGTGGCCAGCACCTCGTCCGCCGCGGCGCCGACGCCGATGGCCAGACCGGCCGCGGCCAGCACGTTTTCGGCCTGAAAGCCGCCGATCAGGTCCAGCCGCACCTGCCGCGGCGCCCCGTCCCAGGCCAGGCGCAGGTCCTGGCCGCGGGCATCGTAGCGCTGGCCCAGGATGCGCAGGTCGGCGCCCTCGGCCCGGCCGACGGTCAGGATGCGGTGGCCGCGGGCGCGGGCGCGGTCCAGCATGTCGGCGCCGCGGGGGTCGTCGATGTTGATCACCGCCGTGCCCTCCTCGGGCAGGACGGCATCGAACAGCCGCGCCTTGGCGGCGAAATAGGCGTCGAAGGTTTCGTGATAGTCCAGGTGATCCTGGCTGAAGTTGGTGAAGGCCGCGGCGCGCAGGCGCACGCCGTCCAGCCGGCGCTGGTCCAGCCCGTGGCTGGACGCCTCGAGCGCGGCATGGGTGATGCCCGCCGCCGCCGCCTGGGCCAGCACGCGGTGCAGCGTCAGCGGGTCGGGGGTGGTGTGCGCCAGCGGCGCCTGGAAATCGCCCAGCACCCCCATCGTGCCCAGGTTCACCGCCCGCAGCCCCATCGCCTGCCAGATCTGGCGGGCGAAGGTCGCGACCGAGGTCTTGCCCGAGGTGCCGGTGACTGCCACCACCGTGTCGGGCTGGGCCCCGAACCACAGCGCCGCGGCGCGCGCCAGCGTTTCGCGCGGTTCTTCCGCCTGCACCAGCGGAAAGCCCGGCGGCAGGTGGGGGGCGGCCAGGCGCGCGCCCTCGGCATCGGTCAGGATGGCGGCCGCGCCATTTGCCAGCGCCTGGGCGGCAAAGGCCGCGCCATGCGCCGCACTGCCCGGCAGCGCCGCGAACAACTGGCCGGGGCGGATGGCGCGGCTGTCGAGCGCGATCCCCGTCACCCGCAGATCGGCCCCGCCCCCGCGGGGGCGCAGGCCCAGTTCGGCCAGGCTTCGGCTGTGCGCTGCCATGTGCGGCCCCCCGGACCCCGGTTTCAGTTCGCGGTCAGCGTTAGCGCATCCGGGCCCCGGGGTTCAATCGCCGGCCGCAGCCCCAGCAGGGGGGCGGTGCGGCGGATGATCTCGGCCGCGACGGGCACGGCCGTCCAGCCCGCGGTGCGCCGGGGTTCGGTGCCGGTGTTTTCCACCGGTTCGTCCAGGGTGACGATCAGCACATATTTCGGGTCATGCGCCGGAAAGACGCTGGCAAAGGTGTTGATCACCTTGTCGTCGTAATAGCCGCCGCGGGGGTTGGGCTTGTCGGCGGTGCCGGTCTTGCCCGCCACGGCATAGCCCGGCACCTCGGCCAGGTTGGCGGTGCCCTCTTCCCGGGCCACAACGTCGCGCAACATCGACACCGCCTGGCGCGCGGTCTGTTCCGACATCACGCGCGGTCCGGGCGCGTGCGGGCCGCCGTGCAGCAGCGTCGGGCGCACCGCCACCCCGCCATTGGCGATGGCGGCATAGGCCGCAGCCAGATGCAGCGGGCTGGCCGACATGCCGTGGCCGTAAGAGGTGGTGATCGTCACGATGTCGACCCAGCGCGCGGGGATCAGCGGGCGGGCGCGCGGCGCCTCGACCAGCTCGACCGGCGTGGGGTCGAACAGGCCCAGCGATTTCAGGAAGGCCTGCTGGCGCACCGCGCCGATCTGCAGTGCCAGCCGCGCCGTGCCCACGTTGGACGACTTGACGATGATGTCGGTCACCGACAGCTGGGGGCCATAGTTCTTGTTCTGGAATTCCTTGATCTTGTGCCGGCCGAAGGTCATCGGCGCGCTCGCGTCGACCAGCGTCTCGGGGTTGACCAGGCCCAGGTCCAGCGCCTGGGCCGCGGCAAAGATCTTGAAGGTCGAGCCCAGTTCATACAGCCCCTGGACCGCGCGGTTGAACAGCGGGCTGTCGGCGGGGTCGCCCTGGGTGGGGGGCTGGGGCCGGTCGTTCGGGTCGAAATCGGGCAGGCTGGACAGGGCCAGGATCTCGCCCGTCGCGGCCTCCATCAGGATGGCGGCGGCGCCCTTGGCGTTCATCATGGTCATGCCGGCGCCCAGAACCTCCTCGACCGCGGCCTGCACGGTCAGGTCCAGCGACAGCGCCACGGGCTGGCCCGCATGGGCGGGGTCGCGCAGCCGGTCGTCCAGCGCCTTTTCGATGCCGGCAGTGCCGATCACCTCGGCCGAATGCACGCCCTCATCGCCAAAGCTTGCGCCGCCAAGCACATGCGCGGCCAGCCGCCCGTTGGGATAAAGCCGCATCTCGCGCGGGCCGAACAGCAGGCCGGGATCGCCGATCTCGTGCACGGCCTGCATCTGTTCGGGGCTCAGCTTGCGGCGGATCCACAGGAAGCTGCGCCCGTCGGTCAGCCGCCGTTCCAGCGCGGCCGCGTCGATGTCGGGGAAGATGCGCGCCAGTTCGCGCGCGGCGCGGGCCGGGTCGACCATGTCGCGCGGCTGGGCATAGAGCGAATGGGTCACCAGATTGGTGGCCAGCACCCGGCCGTGCCGGTCGGTCAGGTCGGCGCGCTGGGCGCGGATCTCGGCCCCGGCGGTGGCGGACCGCGGCTCGGCCGGGTCGGCGGCGGCCAGCACGGCCATGCGCCCGCCGATCGTGGCGAAGGCCAGCACGAAGACCCCGGCCAGCAGCCACAGCCGCCCCTCGGCCCCGGCGCGGGCGCGGTCGCGCAGCGCCTCGGACCGCTGGCGGCGGTTCTCGGCCTCGATCGTGTCGGGGTTCAGGCCCGAGGCGCGGGCCTGCAGGATGCGCGCCAGCGGACGCAGCGGCGTGCGGATCATCATGGATACCCCTCTTCATCGGCGGTCGAGGGCAGGCCGGCGGTATCGACCAGCCCGTCCAAGGTAAAGACATCGGCCGGCGGCATCGACACCTCGGCCGCCGAACCGAACTGCGAGGCGTCCAGCGGCAGCAGCCCCAGCCGTTCGAAGTTGATCGTCGCCAGCTCGCGCAGCCGGTCGGGCCGGTTCAGATAGGCCCATTCCGCGCGCTGGACCGACAGCGTCTCGCGCAGACGCGCGATCTCGCGGTTCAGCGCCTCGACCTCGCGCAGGGCGTGCTGGGTGGCATAGTTCTCGCGATAGGCCCAGAAGCCCAGGGCCAGCACGGCCAGAAACGACAGCACAAGCATCAGGGTGCGGATCATCGGCGGCCTTTCGCGGTCAGGACGGGGGCCCCCAGCGCGGCGGGGTCGACGGGGC
>JACXUX010000379.1 GCA_014763725.1 Rhodobacterales bacterium | reverse complement strand
CGCTAGACCGGCCCCATGTCCGCCCCGCCCGCCACCGCCCGGCCCGTGAAACGTTCGCTGACCCTGCGCGGCCACCGCACCAGTGTCAGCCTGGAGGATGCCTTCTGGCAGGCCTTCCGCGATCTGGCCCGCACGCGCGGGCTGACACTGAACGCGCTGGCGGCCGAGATCGACGAAGCACGGGCCCCCGATGTCGGGCTGGCCTCGGCCATCCGGGTGGCGGTGCTGCGGGCGCTTCAGGCCTCGAGCTCGACATCCCAGTAGAGATAGTCGATCCAGGTGTCGTGCAGGTGGTTCGGCGGAAAGCGCCGGCCGTGCTGCTGCATTTCCTCGGCCGTGGGCTGGCGCGGGCGGCGCTTCAGGCTCATCCCCGCCTGGCGCAGCGTCTTGTTGCCCTTCTTCAGATTGCAGGGCGAACAGGCGGCGACCACGTTTTCCCAGCTGGTCACGCCGCCCCTGGACCGCGGCACGACATGGTCAAAGGTCAGATCGCCGCGTTCGCCGCAATACTGGCAGCAGAATTCGTCCCGCAGGAAAAGATTGAAGCGCGTGAAGGCCACGCGCTTCTGGGGTTTGACGAATTCCTTCAGCACGACGACCGAGGGTATGCGGAATTCCTGCCGCTGGCTGCGCACCGACTGGTCGTATTGGGCCACGACCTGGACGCGGTCCAGGAAGACGGCCTTCAGCGCCTCTTGCCAGGGCCAGAGCGACAGGGGATAGTAACTTAGCGGTCGGTAATCGGCATTCAGCACCAACGCGGGGAAATGCCGCAAGGCGGCAGGTTCGCGCACAAAACTTGTCCTGAAATCGCCGTCCATCCGAAACGACTCCGCCCCTGCCCCGACCACCGATCCGGGGCGGGGAGCCCCGCCCCGACACGCCAACTATATATGGCGTTTGATCCCTGACAAGCCCCGCCAGCCATAGTGGCCGCAACCTTGTCCACAAGGGTGATACCCAAGCCAGATGACAGCGGCGTGACGGATCAGCCCAGCCGGTCGCGCAGGAAGGCCAGCGCCGCGCCCAAGCCATCGGGGGCGATTCCGTGGCCCGTGCCGCGCATCACATGGGCATAGACCTCGAACCCAGCCCCGGCCAGCGCCCGGCCCGCGAGGTCCAGATCGGCAAAGGGCACGACCTCATCCCGGTCGCCGTGGATCAGCAGCACCGGCGGACGCACCAGCGCCTCGGCCGCGAGCCGCGCGGGATCCAGCAGCCGGCCCGAGATCGCGACCACCCCCGCCACCGCCGCGGGCCGTCGCGGCGCCACCTGCAGCGCCACCATCGCCCCCTGCGAAAAGCCCACCAGCGCCAGCCGGTCGGGCGACAGCCCCGTCTCGGCCAGCCGCGCATCCAGGAAGGCGTCCAGGTCAGTGGCGGCGCGGGCAAGGCCCTCGGCCGCCTCGACCTCGGACGAGCCGTCGATCCAGGGGATCGGGAACCACTGCCGGCCAAAGGGATTGGCCACACAGGGCTGCGGCGCATCGGGGGCCAGGAACAGCGTGTCGGGCAGGTGCGGCGCCATCGGATCGGCCAGGCCCAGCAGATCGGCCCCGTCGGCGCCATAGCCATGCAGGAAGACCACGATCTGCCCCACCCGCCCCGAGGCCGGCGGCCTTGCGCCATAGTCCAGCTGCCGCATCATCGCACCCCTTCGCGTTCCCTGGCCAGGCGGTAATAGGCCCACAGCAGCCGCGCCGCAATCGCGCGCCAGGGCGACCAGGGTTCGGCCATCGCGGCCAGCGCCCGTTCGCGCGGCCGTTCGGGCAGGTCGAACAGGATCCGCGCCGCCTCTTGCAGGGCCAGGTCGCCGGGGGCGAACACATCCGCCCGGCCCAGGCTGAACATCGCATAGATCTCGGCCGTCCAGCGGCCGATGCCGGGCACCGCGGTCAGGCTGGCCACCACCTGGTCCAGCGGCGCCGTGCGCAGGCCGGCATAGTCCAGATCGGCCGCGGCCAGCGCCCGGCCATAGCGCGCCTTCTGCCGGCTCAGACCGCAGGCGCGCAGTTCCTCGTCACTGGCCAGCGCCAGACGCGCCGGGTCGGTCAGCCCCGCGGCCTGCAGCCGCCGCCAGATCGCCTCGGCCGAGGCGACGCTGACCTGCTGGCTGACGATGGCGTCGAACAGCGCGGCAAAGCCGTCCTGCCGCCGGCGCAGCGGCAGCGGACCGGTCAGCGCCAGCGCATGGGCAAAGCGCGGCTCGACCGCGGCCAGATGCGCCGCGCCCTCGGCAAGGCAGTCAGGGGTCTCGATGATGCGGCCGACCATGCCCCCTTGTAGCGCG
>JACXUX010000378.1 GCA_014763725.1 Rhodobacterales bacterium | reverse complement strand
GCCCGCCCGGCAGGCTGTCGTCAAAGGTGAAGGCGCCCTGCCCGGTGACCACCGCGCCCCCGCCGCGCAGTTCGGCGCGCGCGATGTCCAGGCTGCGCAGCTGGCCGGGGACCACGCCCCCCTGCACCGCGCCGGGCATCTGCGACCAGAGGTCCGCGGTCCAGTTGCCCGTCCCCTTCAGGTCCAGCGTCAGGCCGAACGGCTCGCGCGGCAGCAGGCCCTGGGGGTCCAGCCGGTCCCAGTCGGCCGCGGCGGGGACCAGGCCCGCCAGCGTCAGCATCAGGCCGAAGGGCTGCGGCGTGGCCGAGGGCAGCACCGGCATCGCCAGGTCGACTGCCGCGCCGGCATGGTCCAGCGCCAGCCCGCCGCCCGGCAGGCCCGCGCCCGTGGCGGCGATCCGGCCGGCGCCGATCTCGACCTTTTGCCGCAAGCCCTCGGGCGCCAGCCGCGTGACCAGGCTGCCGCTGGCGGCCGTGGCCTCGGTCCGGGTGCCGTCGGGGCCTGTCGTCTCGACCGTCAGGGCAGCGGCGCCCCAGGTCGTCTGCGAGTCGGACTGCAGCCCCGCCGCCAGCTGCGCGGCGGGGTCCTGGCCCGCGCCCGCGGGCAGCCGCGTGTCGGACCGGCTGGCCAGGTCGTCCAGCGTGAGGGTCACGCTTCCCTCGGGCCCGGGCGGGGTGCCGGCGGGCCCTGCGGCGGGTCCGCTGCCTTGCACCGCCAGCGTCTGGGCGGTCAGGTCCGAGATCAGGCGGCGCCCCCCGTCCTGCCCCCCGTCCTGTGTCAACGTCTGCAACCGCGCCGTCACGCCGCGCAGTGCCACATCCAGGTCGCGCGGCAGGGTGATGTCGGCCGCGCCAGGGCCCGTCGCCTCGGCCCCGGTCAGGGTCAGCCCGATCTCGGGCGCGGTCAGGCTGTGGTCCGGTGCCCCCGGGGTGCCGCGGGCCACCAGGTCCGCCCCCGGCATCCGCAGCGCCAGGTCCAGCCGCAGGCCGGGCTCGGTCGACCCCAGCTGCAGCGCCGCCGTCGCGGGCAGCTCGACCGCCACGCTGCCGTCGCCGCGGTCGCGCAGGGTCACACGGTCCAGCCGCAGCTCGACCTGGCCGGGGGCGGCCGCCGCGCTGCGCAGCGTCAGACCCTGCAGCGTCAGCATGCCCGGACCCGGGGTCACGCTCTGGGCGGTCAGCGTCTGGCCCGCGCCGATGCCGGCGGCCTGCCAGTCCTGCCACAGGGTCTGGGGCGTGATCTGCGCGCCGGCCAGCCCGGCCGACATCAGGAACGCGGCCGCAGCCGCGGCGGAAAGGCGAAACATCTGGACCATCCTCTGCTGTCGGGGGGCAGTTTGGGCGCGGCCACGGGCAGGTCAAGGGATTCCCAGCCCCCGCACGGGTTTGCTACCAAGGGGCAGCAGACGGAACGGAGGCGGACATGCAGGGCAAGGTGGTGGCGATCACCGGGGCGAACCGGGGCATCGGGGCGGCGGCGGCGCGGGAATTCGCGGCAGCGGGGGCGCGCGTGGCGCTGCTGGTGCGCGACCCCGATCGGGTGGGGGACATGGCCGCCGCGCTGCCCGGGGCGCGGGTCTTTGCCTGCGACGTGGCCGACTGGGCCCAGGTGCAGGCGGCGGTTGCGGGCGTCGTCGACTGGGGCGGGCAGCTGGACGTGCTGGTGAACAACGCCGGCACCATCGACCCGATCGCCGCGGTGGGCGATGTCGATCCTGCGGCCTTTGCCGCGGCGGTGGCGGCGAACCTGACCGGCACGCTTCACGGGATGCGTGCGGCCATCCCGGTGATGCGGGCGCGGCGGCGCGGAACGATCCTGAACCTGTCCTCGGGCGCGGCGGTCAACCCGCTGGAAGGCTGGGGCGCCTATTGCGCATCCAAGGCCGGAGCGGCGATGCTGACCCGGGTGGCCCATGTCGAAGAGGCCGAACAGGGCCTGCGCATCCTGGGCCTGTCGCCGGGCACGGTGGCCACCGACATGCAGACCCGCATCCGGCAGAGCGGGGTGAACCAGGTCAGCCGGCTCAGCCCCGCGGCGCATATCCCGGCCGAATGGGCGGCGCGCGCGCTGGTCTGGATGTGCAGCCCCGCCGCCGACCCCTGGCTGGGCCGCGACCTGTCGCTGCGCGAGGCCGGCATCCGCCGCGCCGTGGGCCTGCCCGAATGATCCGGCTGGAGACGCAGGCCGCGCTCTGGATCGCCACGCTGGACCGGCCCGACAAGGCCAATGCGCTGACCCGCGACATGTTGGCCGACCTGGCCGCCATCGCGCGCCGCGCCGGGGAACAGGGGGCGG
>JACXUX010000069.1 GCA_014763725.1 Rhodobacterales bacterium | reverse complement strand
TCAACGGCATGACCCCCGAGGTGGGGGTCTCGAGTGCAGCCACGCAGCGCAGGAAGGTGGTCTTGCCGCAGCCCGACGGGCCGATGAAGCTGACGAAATCGCCCCGGTCGATGGTCAGGTTCACGTCGCGCAGCGCATGCACCGGGCCGTCCGAGGTCTGAAAGGTCAGGTCGACCCCCCGCGCCTCGATCACCGCCTGCCCGGGCGTCCTTGTGTCCTTCATCTTTGCCCGCCCGTCATGGCCTGCCCGTCATTCGCATGTCACCCGAATGTTCTAGCTTATGCGCAACCTGAGGTGTGTGTGATACTGTCGACACAACCAGGAAGAATCTACGGGAGGAAAACCCATGGACGCCATCATTGCCTGGCAGAGCCTCTGGCTGAGACTGCCCTTCATCTTCCTGCCGGTTCCGATGCCCCCGATCGCTCCCGCGGCGCCCGGGACGCTGGGCCTCGACCCCTCGGCAGATCCCGAGGACGACCCCGAGACCGATCTGCCGATGGCTGCCTGAGCGCCGGAGCCTGACCGTCATGCCCTAGACCCCGGTCGCGGGCACGCCCGTCCGGGCGACAGGGCGGGGCGCCGTCAGGTCCTTCCACTGCGAGAGCGCCCGGTTGACCGCCGGCCGCGGCGGGCGCGGCACGAACTGGCCCCAGCCCTCGTGCCCCTCCACCTTGCCCTCGGTCGCGGCCAGCCGCCCCCGCGTCAGCGTGAACCGCGGCAGGCCGCGCACCGTCTGGCCCTCGAACACGTTGTAGTCGATGGCCGACTGCTGGCGCGCCGCAGTGATGGTCTTTTCGGCGGCCGGGTCCCAGACCACCAGATCGGCATCCGACCCCACCCGCACCGCGCCCTTGCGCGGATAGCAGTTCAGGATCTTCGCGATGTTGGTCGAGGTGACGGCCACGAATTCCTCGGGCGTCAGCCGCCCCGTGCCCACGCCATGCGTCCACAGCATGGCCATGCGGTCCTCCAGCCCGCCCGTGCCGTTCGGGATCTTCGAAAAATCGTTCAGACCGAACCGCTTCTGCGCGGTGGTGAAGGCACAGTGATCGGTGGCCACCACCGACAGGCTGCCCGACTGCAGCCCGGCCCAGAGGCTGGCCTGATGCGCGCTGGACCGGAACGGCGGCGACATCACCCGGCGCGCGGCATGGTCCCAGTCGGGGTGGAAATAGTCGCTTTCGTCCAGCGTCAGATGCTGGATCAGCGGCTCGCCCCAGACCCGCTTGCCCGCCGCCCGCGCCCGGCGGATCGCCTCATGCGCCTCTTCACAGCTGACATGCACCACATACAGCGGCACGCCCGCCATGTCGGCGATCATGATCGCGCGGTTCGTGGCCTCGCCCTCGACCTGGGGCGGGCGCGAATAGGCATGCGCCTCGGGGCCGCGGTTGCCCTCGGCCAGGAGCCGCGCCGTCAGTTCGGCCACCACATCGCCGTTCTCGGCATGAACCATGGCCAGGCCCCCCAGATCGCCCACCCGGCGGAACGACGCGAACAGCTCATCGTCGTTCACCATCAGCGCGCCCTTGTAGGCCATGAAATGCTTGAAGCTGGGGATCCCCGCCGCGACGGCCTCGGCCATCTCCTCCCAGACCTGCTGGCCCCACCAGGTGACGGCCATGTGATAGGAATAGTCGCACTGCGCCCGGCCCGACTTGTTGTGCCACATCTTCGCGGCATCCATCAGCCCCTGGCCCTGCCCCGGCAGGACGAAGTCGACGACCATCGTCGTCCCCCCCGCCAGCGCCGCCCGCGTGCCGCTGTCGAAGTCGTCGGCCGAATAGGTGCCCATGAAGGGCATCTCCAGATGCGTATGCGGGTCGATCCCGCCCGGCATCACCAGGCAGCCCGCGGCATCCAGCACCCGGTCGCCCGCCAGATCGGGGCCGATTTCGGTGATCACGCCATTCTCGATGCGCACATCCGCCACATGGGACAGGTCCGCCGTGACCACCGTCCCGCCCTTGATGACTGTCGATGCCATCCTGTCCTCCATGTTTCCTCTTGACCCAAATACCCCGCGGGGGTCCGGGGGCGCGAAGCCCCCGGGGCCGGCCTCAGGCGACCACCTCGGCCACCTCCAGCACCGCATGCAGCAGCACGTCGGTGCCCGCGGCGGCCCAGGCGGGGGTGATCTCCTCGGCCTCGTTGTGGCTCAGCCCGTCCACGCAGGGGCACATGATCATCACCGTGGGCGCCACGCGGTTGATCCAGCAGGCGTCGTGGCCCGCCCCGCTGACGATGTCCATGTGCGAATAGCCCAGCCGCTCGGCCGCCTGGCGCACCACGCCGACCAGGCCCGGGTCAAAGGTGACGGGGTCGAAATGGCCCACCGCCTCGATCGTGCAGCCCAGGCCCAGCTCGCGCGCCACGGCATGGGCCGCGCGCTCCACCTCGGCGCGCATCGCATCCAGCTTGGCCTGATGGGGGGACCGGATGTCCACCGTGAAGACCGCTTTGCCGGGGATCACGTTGCGGCTGTTGGGATGGACGTTCACATGGCCCACCGCGCCCACGGCATCGGGCTGGTGGCTCATGGCGATCTGGTGCACCCGCTCGGTGATGCGCGCCATGCCCAGGCCCGCGTTCACCCGCATGTGCATGGGGGTCGATCCGGTATGCGCATCCTTGCCGGTCAGGGTGATCTGCAGCCACCACAGCCCCTGGCCATGGGTGACGACGCCGATCTGGCGGCCCTCGGCCTCGAGGATCGGGCCCTGTTCGATGTGCAGTTCCAGCATGGCATGCATCCGCCGCGCGCCCACCGGTTCGTCGCCCAGCCAGCCGATGCGGGCCAGTTCGTCGCCGAACCGCTTGCCCTCGGCATCGCGGCGGTCATAGGCGAAGTCCTGGCTGTGCATCCCCGCAAAGACGCCCGAGGCCAGCATGGCGGGCGCAAAGCGCGTGCCTTCCTCATTCGTCCAGTTGGCCACGACGATGGGCCGGCGGGTGCGGACACCCATGTCGTTCAGCGTGCGCATGACCTCGAGCCCGGCCAGAACCCCCAGCACCCCGTCATACTTGCCGCCCGTGGGCTGGGTATCCAGATGCGATCCCATGTAGACGGGCAGCGCGTCGGGGTCGGTGCCGGCGCGGGTCGCGAACATGTTGCCCATGGTGTCGACGCCCATGGTCAGCCCCGCCTCGCGGCACCAGCGGGCGAACAGATGCCGACCCTGGCTGTCGGCATCGGTCAGCGTCTGGCGGTTGTTACCGCCCGCCACGCCCGGGCCGATCTTCGCCATCTCCATCAGGCTGTCCCACAGCCGCGCGCCATCCGTGCGCAGGTTTTGCCCCGGTGCCGGCATTGTCTTCTCCCTTGCCGCGGGGTCTGACGCCCCGTCTGTCGCTGGACCCGATTCCGTTCCTGACCGATTGGTCAAGGGAAGGCGATCACGGCCCCCGGGCGCGGTCAAGAAAAATCCCGCGCCCGGGGGACGCGGGATGCCCGATCAACAGGCAGATGCCGCAGCTTCAGGCAGCGGCGGGGCGCAGCCCGGGCGCGGCGGCGCGGGCGCGCCGGGGGCCGGGCTGATAGCGTGCATAGCCCAGGTCCGTCGCCTCGATCTCGGCCGCGCGGCCCGAGATCAGGTCGGCGATCAGCCGCCCCGACCCCGCCGCCATGGTCCAGCCCAGTGTGCCGTGCCCGGTGTTCAGCCACAGGTTCCCCACGGTCGAGGCGCCCACCAGCGGCGTGCCGTCGGGCGTCATCGGGCGCAGCCCGGTCCAGAAGTCGGCCGCCGCAAGATCGCCGCCGCCGGGGAACAGTTCGGCCACCGACTTTTCCAGCGTCGCGCGGCGGCGCGGGTTCAGGGTGGTGTCAAAGCCCGCGATCTCGGCCAGGCCGCCCACGCGGATACGGTCGCCCAGCCGCGTGATCGCCACCTTGTAGGTTTCGTCCATCACGGTCGACACCGGCGCACGGTCGGGATCGGTGATGCGCGCAGTGATCGAATAGCCCTTCAGCGGATAGACCGGCAGGCGCATGCCAAAGGGCGCGGCCAGCCGCGGCGAATGCGCCCCCAGCGCCAGGACAAAGGCATCGGCCGTCATCTCGCCCGCCGAGGTGGCGACGCTGACGATCCGCCCGCCCGCGGCGTTCAGCCGATCGATCGACACGCCCCAGCGGAAGGTGACGCCCAGCCCCGCGGCCATCCCGGCCAGCCGGGTGGTGAACAGGTGGCAATCGCCCGTCTCGTCCCCCGGCAGGCGCAGCCCGCCCGCGATGCGGTCGGCCGCCCCCGCCAGGCCCGGCTCGGCCGCCAGGCACCCGGCGCGGTCCAGCACCTGGAACGGCACGCCATCGGCCTGCAGCACGGCGATGTCCTTGGCCGCGGCCTCGACCTGTTCGGGCTTGCGGAACAGCTGCAGCGTGCCCTGCTGGCGGTCGTCATAGGCGATGCCGGTTTCGGCGCGCAGCGCGATCAGGCAGTCGCGGCTGTATTCCGCCAGCCGGACCATCCGGCTCTTGTTGCGGGCATAGGCGGGCGTGGTGCAGTTGGTCAGCATCCGCCACATCCAGTCGATCCGCTGCCGGTCCAGCCGCGGCTGGATCACCAGCGGCGCATGGCGCTGGAACATCCACTTGATCGCCTTGATCGGGATGCCGGGCGCGGCCCAGGGGGCAGAATAGCCGGGGCTGATCTCGCCCGCATTGGCAAAGCTGGTTTCCAGCGCGGGACCCGGCTGACGGTCGATCACCGTCACCTCATGCCCCGCCCGGGCCAGATACCAGGCCGAGGTCACCCCGATGACGCCTGCCCCCAGAACGATGATCCGCACGTCCGCCTCCGCCTGTCGCGCGGCCCAGATATCGCCCGGGTCGCGCGGCATGTTTTCGCGAAGTTGCGCGCGCGGGCGGCCCTGTGCCGAAGATTCCTGCGGTTTCTGCCCTGTCGTTCGAAGAAATCGCTGCAGATCCCTGCGGGCACCGCAGCCTGTGCCGCCGCAGGGGCATCCGGCGGCAGGCTGTTCGATCGGCCCCGCCCGCTCACGTCCCGCGCACGGCGGCTGACATCGGCGTGAACGCCCCTTTCGCCCGCCGCCCCGCGCCTATGTCGGGGAGACACGCGAAAACAGGGGGTTGTCGAACCATGTTCACGGGTTTCAAGCGCAGTCTCGCGATCATCACGGCGCTGGTCGTGGCGGTGCCGGTGCTGATGATCTGGGCCGCCGAGGGCAGCGAATGCTCCGAACGAATGCGCCTGATGAGCCCCTTCTTCTGATCCGCCCCCAGGCAGATCGGCGGACGGATCCGGGGCCGCCCGGTGGCGGGCGGCCCGCTTGGGCGTCAGTTCAGCGCCTTCAGCACATCGGCGAGGGTGCCGATCAGCTGGTCGATCTGGGCGCGCTCGATGATCAGCGGCGGCGACATGGCGATGATGTCGCCCGTGGTGCGGATCAGGATGCCCTTCTCATAGGCGTTCAGGAAGGCGCTGAAGGCGCGCTTGGTCGGCTCGCCCGCGATCGGGTCCAGCTCCACCGCGCCGATCAGGCCCAGGTTGCGGATGTCGATCACATGCGGCAGCCCCTTCAGGCTGTGCAGCGCGTCTTCCCAGTAGGGCGCGATCTCGGCCGCGCGTTCGAACAGGGCCTCTTCGCGATAGGTTTCCAGCGTGGCGATGCCGGCCGCGCTGGCGATCGGGTTGCCGGAATAGGTATAGCCGTGGAACAGCTCGATCATGTGCTCGGGGCCCTGCATGAAGGCATCATGCACCGCCGCCGTCGTCAGCACCGCACCCATCGGGATGACGCCGTTGGTCAGCCCCTTGGCCGTGGTCATCATGTCGGGCAGAACGTCGAAATACTGCGACGCAAAGGGCGCGCCCATGCGGCCGAAGCCGGTGATGACCTCGTCGAAGATCAGCAGGATGCCGTGCTTGCGCGTGATCTCGCGCAGCTTCTGCAGATAGCCCTTGGGCGGCAGGATCACCCCGGTCGACCCGGCCACCGGCTCGACGATCACGGCAGCGATGGTCTCGGCCCCGTGCAGCGCGACCATCCGTTCCAGTTCGTCCGCCAGATGCGCGCCATGTTCGGGCTGGCCGCGGGTGAAGGCGTTCTGCGCCGGCAGATGGGTGTGGGGCAGATGGTCCACCCCCGCCAGCAGCGTGCCGAAGTGCCGGCGGTTGTTCACGATCCCGCCGACCGAGATGCCGCCGAAGTTCACCCCGTGATAGCCGCGTTCGCGACCGATCAGCCGGGTGCGCGACGCCTCGCCCCGCGCGCGGTGATAGGCGATGGCCAGTTTCAGCGCGGTCTCGACCGACTCGGACCCCGAGTTGGTGTAGAACACATGCTCGATCCCCTTGGGCGCGATGTCGATCACCCGGTTGGCCAGTTCGAAGGCCGCCGGATGCCCCATCTGGAACGCCGGCGCATAGTCCAGCTGCGCGGCCTGGCGCTGGATCGCCTCGGTGATCTTCGGCCGGCAGTGGCCCGCGTTGCAGCACCACAGGCCCGCGGTGCCGTCCAGCACCTGGCGCCCGTCGGCCGTGGTGTAGTGCATGTCCTGCGCCGCCACGAACATCCGCGGCGCCTTCTTGAACTGCCGGTTCGATGTGAACGGCATCCAGAATGCGTTCAGATCGTTCGGCGGGGTGTTGCGGTCGAGTGCCATGGGCGAGTTCCTGTCTGCCGCCCCGGCGCGATCGGCGCGGGGGATGTCCATTGACCGGACGGTCAACACAACGCTAGCAAAGCGTGTGGCGCCGTCAAGGCGCGCGGCCTGCCGGAGGACTGCCCCGATGACCACCGCCCGCCCCCGCACCCGGATCCAGGCCCGCAACCAGGAAACCATCCTCGATGCCGCGCTCGAGGTGTTTTCGGCCCAGGGCTTCCGCGGGGCGACGCTGGACCAGATCGCCGAGGTGGCGGGCCTGTCCAAGCCCAACCTGCTCTATTACTTCCCGTCGAAAGAGGCGATCCACACCGCGCTGCTGACCAACCTGCTGGACACCTGGCTGGACCCGCTGCGCGAGATGGATGCCGCAGGCGACCCGGTGGACGAGGTGCTGGCCTATGTCCGCCGCAAGCTGCAGATGAGCCGCGACTTCCCCCGCGAAAGCCGGCTGTTCGCCAACGAGATCCTGCAGGGCGCCCCCCGCATGCGCGCCGCGATCGAGGGCGAACTGGCCGAACTGGTCGAGGACAAGGCCCGGATCCTGCGCATCTGGATGGATCAGGGCCGCATCGCCCGCGTGCATCCCAAGCACCTGATCTTCTCGATCTGGGCGCTGACACAGCATTATGCCGACTTCGACATGCAGGTGCGCGCCGTGCTGCGGGATGAGGCCGACGACGCCTTCCCCGCGGCAGGCGAATTCCTGGAAACCCTGTTCCGCAAGCTGCTTGCGCCCTGACGGCTTAACCTTGCGTTAACCGCGACTGGGCAGGCTGGGCGCATGCAGATGCTTCGCCCCGCCCCCATCAACCAACCCTGGTGTGACGCGCTGTTCAGCGCCAAGGCCGTCGGCAAGGGCGGCATCTTGCGCCGGTCGGTGCGCGACGTCGAACGCGAGATCGGCCGCGACACCCTGCTGCGCGAGGTGCGGCGCCGCGGCTTTCACCTGATCGAATGCGGCGACCAGTTCATCATCCTGTGCAACGACGGCGCGATCCGCCTGCATTGCTAAGGCCGCAAAATCTTCGCCGAAGATTTTGCGCACCCGAAGATTTTTCGACGAAAAATCTTCGGGTTCCGCGCCGGACTTCGACTATTCTGCGGCCTGCGCCATCGGGTTGTTCGGATGCGTCGTCCAGTCGGCGAAATCGCCGACCTCGCGGCCCGTGCGCGGATCGACAGCGCCCTTGGGCAGGGTCACCATGTCGATGCAGCCCTCGACCGGGCAGACATTGACGCACAGGTTGCAGGCCACGCATTCGGCGTCGTTCACCTCGAACACCCGACCGGGCTTCATCAGGATGGCCTGGTGGCTGGTATCTTCACACGCCGCATAGCAGCGGCCGCACTTGATGCAGGCGTCCTGGTCGATCCGCGCCTTGGTGACATGGTTCAGGTTCAGGTGCTGCCATTCGACGAAGTTCGGCACGGCCCGCCCCGTCAGGTCCGACAGCGCAATGCCCTTGTCGTCCAGATACTGCGACAGGCCCGAGATCATTTCCTGCACGATCCTGAAGCCATAGGTCATGGCAGCGGTGCAGACCTGGACGTTGCCGGCCCCCAGGGCCAGGAACTCGGCCGCATCGCGCCAGGTGGTCACGCCGCCGATGCCCGAGATCGGCAGGCCGCGGGTCGCGGGGTTGCGGGCGATCTCGGCCACCATGTTCAGCGCGATGGGCTTGACCGCGGGGCCGCAATAGCCGCCGTGGGTGCCGCGGCCGTCGATCATCGGCTGGGGGGCGAAGCTGTCCAGATCGACGCCGGTGATCGACTTCACCGTGTTGATCAGGCTGACGGCATCGGCGCCGCCGCGCATCGCGGCCTCGGCCGGGGGCAGGATCGAGGTGACGTTGGGCGTGAGCTTGACGATGCAGGGCATGCGGCTGTGCGTCTTGACCCAGCGGGTGACCATCTCGACATAGTCGGGCACCTGGCCGACGGCCGAGCCCATGCCGCGTTCGGCCATGCCGTGGGGGCAGCCGAAGTTCAGCTCGACGCCATCGGCCCCGGTGTCCTCGACGGCGCGCAGGATGGCCTTCCAGCTGTCCTCGTCGCAGGGGACCATCAGGCTGACCACCAGCGCGCGGTCGGGGAAGTCGCGCTTGACCTGCTTGATCTCGCGCAGGTTCACCTCCAGCGGGCGGTCGGTGATCAGCTCGATGTTGTTCAGCCCCAGCAGGCGGCGGTCTGCGCCCCAGATCGCGCCATAGCGCGGGCCCGAGACGTTGACGATGGGCGGCCCTTCCGAGCCGAGCGTCTTCCACACCACGCCGCCCCAGCCGGCCTCGAACGCACGGCGGACGTTGTATTCCTTGTCGGTCGGCGGGGCCGAGGCCAGCCAGAACGGGTTGGGGGACTTGATGCCGACGAAGCGGGTCGTAAGGTCTGCCATGGGGTCACCTCATGCCTGCGGGGGCACGGGCCGCGCGGCCCTGCCGGGAACGGGGGATGTGGAACGGATCAGAACGGCAGGGCCTGCCACAGCCAGCCGATCAGGTCGCCGCCCACAGCGCCGGTCATCGGCATGGCCCAGGCCCAGGCCAGCGCGCCCGGGATGTTGAACAGCTGGAACCGCCACAGCGGCATCGGCGCCATGCCGCAGAGCAGGAACACCACCGGGCGCAGCGGACCCACGAAATGGCCCACGATGATGGCCCAGGTTCCCCAGCGCACAAAGGCGCCGCGGCCCTGGTCGACCAGATCGGGGTGATCGCGCAGCGGCCACAGGCCCAGGATTCGGCTGCCGTGGCGCAGCCCCAGCCACCAGCTGAAGGTCGACCCGATCACGGCGCCCACACTCGCCCCCGCCCAGATCGGCAGGAAGTCCAGTGCCCCGGTCGCGACGAACGCGCCCACGCCGATCAGGATCGCGGTCGAGGGGATCAGGATCGACACCAGCGCCGTGGTTTCCGCCGCGGCAAAGACCAGCGCCACCCAGAAGGCCCAGGCCCGGTTCTGCGCGATGAAGTCGACGACCGCTTGCGCGATGGCATCCATGGCCCACCCCCTGCGGCTGCGTGCCTAGGGAATTCGCGCCCGCAGCACAAGCGGCGGGGATCATGATCCGCCCATCAGCGTGGCGTGGATGTCCATTGCGGCGTCGCGCCCCTCGGCCACGGCGGTCACGGTCAGGTCGTTGCCGCCCGCCGCACAGTCGCCCCCCGCCCAGACCCGCGGGTGCGAGGTGCGCCCGGGCCCCGTCACCGCGATCTTGCGGCCCGACAGCGCCAGCGTCCCGGGCTGGCCCTGCAGCGTCTGGCCGATCGCCTTGAACACCTGGTCGGCCTTGAGCACGAAGGTCTCGTCGGTGACGACCAGGCCGTCCGGCCCCTCGACCGTATAGGCGAATTCGACGCCGGTCACCGCGCCCTCGCCCAGCACGCGCAGCGGCGTGGCCTGGGTGACGATGCGCACCCCCTTGGACGTGGCGTGCTGCTGTTCGTGGGCCGAGGCGCCCATCTGCCCCTGGCCGCGGCGATAGACGATGGTCACCGTCTCGGCCCCCAGCAGCTTGGACTGCACCGCAGCATCGACCGCGGTCATGCCGCCGCCGATCACCACCACGTCGCGGCCGATGGGCAGCGTCGACTTGTCCTCGGCCTGGCGCAGTTCGGCGATGAAGTCAACCGCATCGCGCACCTGGGCCTTCTGTTCGCCCTCGGCGCGCAGGGCATTCACCCCCTGCAGGCCCATGCCCAGAAAGACCGCATCGTGGCCCGCCACCAGATCGTCCAGCGCGACATCGGTGCCAAGGGCCATGCCGTGGCGGATCTCGATCCCGCCGATGCGCAGCAGCCAGTCGATCTCGGCCTGGGCGAAACCGTCGGGCGCCTTGTAGGCGGCGATGCCGTATTCGTTCAGGCCGCCGGGTTTCGGGCGCGCCTCGTAGATCGTCACGTCATGGCCCAGCATGGCCAGCCGGTGCGCGCAGGCCAGACCCGCAGGCCCCGCCCCCACCACCGCAACGCGTTTGCCCGTGGGCGCGGCGCGCGCGAACGGGTGCCGGCCCGCCGCCATCAGCGCATCGGTCGCATAGCGCTGCAGGCGCCCGATCTCGACCGGCTTGCCCTCGGCCGCCTCGCGCACGCAGGCCTCTTCGCAGAGCTGTTCGGTCGGGCAGACGCGGGCGCACATGCCGCCCAGGATGTTCTGCTGCAGGATCGTCTCGGCCGCGGCCTGGGGCATGCCGGTCGCAATCTGGCGAATGAACAGCGGGATGTCGATCGAGGTCGGACAGGCGGTGATGCAGGGCGCGTCATGGCAGAAATAGCAGCGGTCGGCCGCGACATGCGCCTCGTGCCGGTCGAAGGGCGGGGCGACGTCGGAGAAGTTGTCGTGATAGGCATGGGCCGGCAAACGGGCGGGAACCACGCCGGGGGTCAG
>JACXUX010000377.1 GCA_014763725.1 Rhodobacterales bacterium | reverse complement strand
GCTGTATCTGGCGGCGGCGGGGGTGGGCACGATCGGGGTGATCGACGACGATGTCGTCGACAATTCCAACCTGCAGCGCCAGATCATCCATGCGGATGCGCGGATCGGCATGGCCAAGGTCGCCTCGGCCGAGCTGGCGCTGCGGGCGCTGAACCCCTTCATCGAGGTGCGGCCCTACCGGCGGCGGCTGACCCCGGAGATCGCGGCGGACCTGTTTGCCGATTACGACCTGATCCTGGACGGGTCGGACAATTTCGACACCCGCTATCTGGCCAATCGCGTGGCCGCGGCCCAGGGCAAGCCGCTGATCGCGGCCGCCATCACCCAGTGGGAGGGGCAGCTGTCGGTGTGGGACCCCGCGCGCGGCGCGCCGTGCTACGAATGCGTCTTTCCCAACCGCCCGGCGGCGGGCCTGGTGCCCAGTTGTGCCGAGGCGGGGGTAGCCGCCCCGCTGCCCGGCATCCTGGGGGCGATGATGGCGACCGAGGCGGTCAAGCTGATCACCGATGCCGGCACGCCGCTGCGCGGCCGGCTGATGATTCACGATGCACTGCATGCCGAGACCCGCGTGATCGCGGTGAAACCGCGGCCCGGCTGCCCGGCCTGCGCTGGACATCGGCCCGCAGCGCCCCATACCTTGCCCACAAACCAACCGGGAGCCTGAGATGAAGCTGACCCTTGCCCTGGCCGGGCTGAGCCTGGCCCTTGGCCTGAACGCCGCCGCCGCGCAGGGCCTGCCCGACCTGGGCGGGCGCGAGGTGGTGGTGGTGACCGAGAACGCCTATCCGCCGCTGCAGTTCCTGGACGCCTCGGGCGCCGCGGTGGGCTGGGAATACGACGCCATGGCCGAGATCGCGAAACGGCTGAACATCGCCGTCACCTATGAAAACATCAGCTGGGATGCGATGATCGCCGCGGTGTCCGAAGGTCAGTATGACCTGGGCATGACCGGCATCACCATCCGCGACGACCGCAAGCAGATGGTCGATTTCTCGGACGCCTACATGCGGTCGGAAATGGTCATGCTGGTGCGCGGCGACGAGACGCGCTTTGCCGATGCCGCGGGCTTTGCCTCCAATCCCGACCTGCTGATGGCCGCGCAGCCGGGCACCACGCCGTTCTATGTGGGCGTCTACGAGGTTCTGGACGGCAACGAGGCCAATCCCCGCATCAAGCTGTTCGAGACCTTCGGCGCGGGGGTCGAGGCGCTGAAGGCGGGCGATGTCGATCTGGTGCTGACCGATGGCACGGCCGGCAACGGCTATGTCGCGGCCTCGAACGGGGGACTGAAGATCGTCGGCGAAAAGCTGGGGACCGAGGATTTCGGCTTCATCTTCCCCAAGGGGTCGGACCTGGTCGGGCCGATCAATGCGGCGATCGCGGCGATGAAGGCCGATGGCACGATCGAGGCGCTGAACACGAAGTGGTTCCTCGACTACAAGATGGGCGGCTGAGCGCCGCATGCCCCGGCGCCCTGGCGCCGGGGCCTGATCCATGACCCCGCCCCCGCCCGACACGCGCGATTTTCCCTGGTGGCTTGTCCTGCTGGTCGGTGCTGGCCTGTGGCTGTTTGCGCAGGTGCTGGGCAATCCGGTGCAGGCGCAGATCCTGGGCACGCTGGCCAGGGGGATCGGGGTGACGGTCGTCGTCACGCTGACGGCCTTTGCCATGGCCTGTGCGCTGGGGCTGGGCCTGGCGCTGGCTGCGCTGTCGCGGCTGGTTTGGCTGCGGCAGGCGGCGCGGCTTTACATCGAGGTGATGCGCGGCATGCCGATCATCGTGCTGCTGCTCTATGTGGCCTTTGTGCTGGCGCCGGCGGGGGTGGCGGCGCTCAATGCGGTGCTGGAGCCGCTGGGGCTGGACCCCGTGCGCACGCGGGACGTGCCGCTGCTGTGGCGGGCGGTGATCGCGCTGACGCTGGCCTATGCGGCCTTTCTGGCCGAGATCTTTCGCGCGGGCATCCAGTCGGTCGAGGCCGGGCAGATCGAGGCGGCCAAGGCGCTGGGGCTGAACCGGGCGCTGCGGTTCCGGCTGATCGTCTGGCCGCAGGCCTTCCGCACCATCCTGCCGCCGCTGGGCAACGACTTCGTGGCCATGGTCAAGGATTCGAGCCTGGTCAGCGTGCTGGGCGTGACCGACATCACCCAGCTGGGCAAGGTGACGGCGGCGGGGAATTTCCGCTATTTCGAGACCTACAATCTGGTGGCGCTGATCTATCTGACGATGACGATCGGGCTGTCGCTGGTGCTGCGGCGGATCGAGCGGCGGCTGCGGGCGCGCGGCTAGGGCCCGGCCGGTCGCGTGACGGT
>JACXUX010000376.1 GCA_014763725.1 Rhodobacterales bacterium | reverse complement strand
GCGATGCCGGCCCGCCGCGCCATCGTGCCCGCAGGCCAGCCGCTGCCGCCGCAGCCCTCGGTCGGCGAGATCAGCCCCGAGGCGCTGGCCAGCGTGCGCGAGGTCGAGAAGCGCGCCCGCCGGCTGACGCTGATGGAACTGACCGAGCGGACCTGCAAATGGCCGATCGGCGACCCGGCCACGCCCGACTTCTGGTTCTGCGGCCTGCCCGCCCATCCCGGCAAGCCCTATTGCGAGGCGCATGTCGGCGTGGCCTTCCAGCCCATGAGCGCGCGGCGCGACCGGCGGCGGTGACGCCGGCACTGATCATCCTGCCGCGGCCCTGGCCGAGATCGGCGGCTGCCTTGCCGTCTGGGCCGTGCTGCGGCTGGGGGCGCCAGTCTGGTGGCTGCTGCCGGGGCTGGCGGCGCTGGCGGCCTTTGCCTGGCTCCTGACGCTGGCCCCGGCCGAGGCCGCGGGACGCGCCTTTGCCGCCTATGGCGGGGTCTATATCGTGGCGTCGCTGGTCTGGATGTGGGCGGTCGAGGGGCTGCGCCCCCACCGCTGGAATGCCGCCGGCGCGGCGCTGTGCCTGGCCGGGGCGGCGGTCATGCTGCTGGCGCCCCGCCAGGGGCGGGGGCGCGGCCCCTCGGCCGGACCTGGGGGCGCGCAGGTCAGAAGTGGCGCGTCCAGCCCAGCGAGAAGGCCCACTGGTCCATGTCGATTTCCACCGTGCCGGGGGTCGGGCCCAGCGGCGTCGTCTCGGCCCCGGTGACCGAGACATTGGGCGCATAGACCACCGAGAAGTCGATGCTGTCGCGGTCGTTCGGCCGATAGCTGCCGCCCAGGGTGAAGTGATCCTCGACCACGCCGGGGGCCAGGATGCCCAGGGTGACATCCTCGGGGCCGATCGGGTTGGTGGCATGGGCGTAGCCCGCGCGCCAGGTCATCCGGTCGGACTGCACCCATTCGACGCCCAGCTTCAGCACGTCGACATCGTCCCAGCCGAAGCCCGCGCCGCCGGGCGCGCCCAGCGGGCCTGCGTTGGTGGCATTGCTGACCGCGGGCACCCCGGAATAGAAGATGCGCTGCCAGTCCAGCATCAGCGTGGTCGAGGGCGCGGCCTTGAACGCCAGCCCGGCGGTGATCTGGGCGGGAATGTCGAAATCGCCGCCGTTCTCGAACAGGCCGGCATATTTGTCGAACTTCGACATCGCCATCTCGGTCTGCGCGGCCAGGCCGAAGCTCAGCGCCTCGGTCGCCTGCACGCGCACGCCCGCCCGCAGGCCGAAGCCCCAGGACAGGTCGCGGCCGTTGTTGCTGACCGCCGTGGGATCGACCGAGATCGGCGCAAAGGCTGCCAGCCCCCGGGCCTGGAAGGACTGGACCGCGATCATGGGCGCGATGCCCCAGCTGACCGCGCCCGACTTGCGGGCATAGGTGGCCGACAGGAACAGCTGCGCCAGGTCCACCCCCGCGGGGCCGGCGCAGAACACGCCCGCACCGCCGCCGCAGTTGGGATTGGGCACGGCCTCATGGGACGTGTTCAGCCCGCCGTTGCCATAGGCCGCGATGTTCAGCACCGCGCCGTTCTGCAGCGGCCGGTTCCAGGCAAAGTTCGGAACGGGGAAGGTCGGATGGCTGCTGCGCACCGACCCCGGCGCGACAAAGAAGGTGCCGGTCGCGGTATAGCCGCGATCGGGGCTGAACACCTCGACCCCCATCGACAGCGCCCGGCCCACGTCGACCACCGCTGCCGGGTTCACCGTGCCGGACATCGCGTCGCCGCCCAGATGCGCCACACCGGCGCCGCCCTGGGCGCGCTGGACCGGGCCGAAGCCCAGAGCGAAATAGCCTTCGGTCGCAAGCGCAGGCCCCGCGGCCATGGCCAGGCACAGCCCGGTGGTTCCCGCCAGACGGCGGGTCAGTCCTGTCATCATTCCGGATCCTCCCTCGACCCCTGACGCGCCGCGACCGCCGGGGCGGCCGCGATCCCCCGGGGTATGCCCCCCTCGCGCCACTTCCTATTCAATATGAATATATCAATATGCCAAGAGGAATCTTCTATCGGGCGCCGCGGCTCAGGCCTGCTTGACCAGCCGCGCCAGCACCAGCAGCACCACCGCCCCCAGCGTGGCATGCAGGACCGAGATCACCAGCCCGCCGCCCGCGCCGAACCCCAGCCGCGGCAGCAGCAGCCCGGCCACCACCGCGCCCAGAACCCCCAGCACCATGTTGCCCAGCAGGCCGAAGCCCCGCCCCTTGACCAGACGCCCGGCCAGCCAGCCGGCCAGCACGCCCACCAGCGCCATCGCCAGAATGCCGCCCCCCATCATCG
>JACXUX010000375.1 GCA_014763725.1 Rhodobacterales bacterium | reverse complement strand
GCTGGGGGGCATGTGCAGGGTCATGATCGGATCATAGATCGTCCAGCCAGATTTACAACGGCGGCGTTCAGACGTGTATGAATGGGCTTTTCAACTGGTATTTGAGCAATAAGTCTGTAACGTAGACCTTACACAGCGTGCAGGGGAGTCGCGCCATTCCGGTCGTCACGCTCAGCCTGTTCCGATTCCGGGGGCTTGGCACCCGCCTTTGGGTGCTGGGGCAGATGGCCCTGGCCCAGGGCCGGCTGCGGCGCGAAGGCCAGGTGCAGTTCGCGCGCTTCTGCGGGTCGGGCACCGGCCACGGCTTTACCCCGCGGCCCAACTGGGATGTCTGGGGCATCCTGGCCGTCTGGCCGGATGAGGCGACCGCCCGCCGCGCCCTGGCCGACAGCGCGGTGCTGCGCGGCTGGTTCGACCGCGCGCAGGAAAGCTGGACGCTGCTGCTGGCGCCCATCGCCGCGCGCGGCCTGTGGGGCGGGGTGAACGCCTTTGCCCCCGCGCCGGGGGACAGCCCGCCCCCCAACCGCACGGACCGAGGTCGCCGCCCTGACCCGCGCCACGCTACGGCCGCGCCATGCGTGGCGTTTCTGGCGCCAGGTCCCGGATATCGAGGCGCGGATCGGCGCGGACCCGAACGTGCGCTTCAAGATCGGGCCGGGCGAGGTGCCGCTGCTGCATCAGGTGACCTTCTCGATCTGGCCCGATCCGGCGACCATGGCGCAGTTCGCCCGGGCCGACGGGCCCCATGCCCGCGCCATCCGCGCCGTACGCGACGGCGACTGGTTCGCCGAGGAACTCTATGCCCGCTTCCGCGTTCTGGAGGCCCTGGGCAGCTGGGGGGCGGCAATCCGCTGGCCTCGCCGCAACCGGAAAGGACCGCCGCATGACCCTGGCCACCGACCTTGCCCCGCCCGCCACGGCGCTGACCGGGCGAATCCCCTATCCCTTCACCGCACTGGTCGGCCAGGACGAGATGCGCCGCGCCCTGATCCTGACCGCGATCGACCCCGCCATCGGCAGCGTGCTGATCCTGGGCGACCGCGGCACCGGCAAGTCCACCGCGGTGCGGGGCCTGGCCGCGCTGCTGCCCCCGATCGAGGCGGTCGAGGGCTGCCCCGTCAACTCGGCCCGCCCCGAGGAGATCCCCGACTGGGCCGATGTCCGCGCGACCGGCCTGGTGCGCCGGCCGACGCCCGTGGTCGACCTGCCGCTGGGCGCGACCGAGGACCGCGTGACCGGCGCGCTGGATGTGGAACGCGCCATCGCGCGGGGGGAAAAGGCGTTCCAGCCCGGCCTGCTGGCGCGGGCGAACCGCGGCTATCTCTACATCGACGAGGTCAACCTGCTGGAGGATCATCTGGTCGACCTGCTGCTGGACGTGGCGCAATCGGGCGAGAATGTGGTCGAACGCGACGGGCTGTCGATCCGCCACCCGGCGCGTTTCGTCCTGATCGGATCGGGCAACCCCGAAGAGGGCGAGCTGACGCTGCTGCGCGCGGCCCGGGCGCTGGCCGCGCTGGATGGCGCGGCCGAGGTCACGCGCGCCCATCTGCGCGGGGTGGCGGCCATGGCGCTGGGCCACCGGCTGCGCCGCGATCCCCTGGACGAAGCCGGCAGCACCGCCCGCGTGACCCGCGCGCTGGCCGAACACCTGCCCTGAGATGACCGTCGACCGCATCCGCGACGCGCTGGCCCTGATGGTGGCCGATCCGGCCGCCACCGGCGGGTTGTGGCTGCGCGGCCGGGCGGGGCCGCTGCGGGACCGGGTGCTGGCCGCGCTGGCGCCGCTGGGCGCCCGCCGGCTGCCCCCCGGCACGGATGAGGCGGCGCTGTCGGGCGGCCTTGACCTGGCGCCCACGCTGGCGCAGGGCCGTGCGGTCTGGCGCCCCGGGCTGCTGGACCGGCCGGGGGTGCTGATCCTGCCCATGGCCGAACGCTGCCCCGCCGGGCTGGCCGCGCGTCTGGCGCAGGCGATGGATGCGGGCAGCCATACGCTGATCGCGCTGGACGAATCCGCCGGGCCCGATGACGCCCTGCCCGCCGCGCTGGCCGACCGGCTGGGCCTGTTCGTCGACCTGGACGGGCTGTCGGCCGCCGACCTGCGGGATCTGGCGCCGCCCGCCGCGCCCGTGGCCGATGCCGCCCCCGCCAACCTGCCGCCGGATGCGGTGGCCCAGGTCGTGGCGCTGGCCGACCGGCTGGGCGTGATGGGCCCGCGCGGGGTGCTGGCCACGCTGGCCGCCGCGCGGGGCCTGGCCCGGGCCGAGGGCCGGGCCCAGGCGACCGACCGCGATCTGGCCCGCGCCGCGGCGCTGACGCTGGC
>JACXUX010000374.1 GCA_014763725.1 Rhodobacterales bacterium | reverse complement strand
CGCCCCGACCCCACCCATCGTGGTGCACCCTCCGGCAGGCGCGCAACATCTTGCGGGTTTCGCGCCGGATGGCGGAACAATCTGCCGGAAGTGCTTGCCCGGCCTGTCGGAAGTCGGAAACAATTCCCCAGCTGCGCGGTTTTCGGGCGCCGGGCGGCCCGGCTTTCACGCGGGTCCGGTGACAATTTGGGAGAGAGCGAGGTGATGAACGGCATATCGGCAGAGGTGGCGGTGGTTCTGGTCGGCTGTGCGGCATTGTCTGCCTGCACCAGCACGAGCGGCGGTGGCGGTGGCGGCGGCACGACCGGCAGCGGCACGGCCGAGGAATACAACACCCAGTTCGACGAAGTCTCGGCCCTGGGCCCGACCCAGAACATGCCCACTTCGATCCAGGCCGATTACGCGGGCGAGCTGAAGGCCGATCTCAGCGACGGCACCGGCATCCTGGGCACCGTGCTGGCCGACCTGGACATCGCGGTCGACTGGACCGAGGGCCAGACCGCCAACCCCTTCAGCGGCACGGCCAGCAACTTCCGCGAAGCCGGCGGGACCGCCACGCTGGACGGCACGCTGACCGTCGACGACAGCTTTGGCGGCACCATTGCGCGCACCGCCGTGGCGGTTCCGGGCACCACGCTCGAGGTCGACACCGGCGCGGGCCAATTCGTCGTCTAGGGCGAACTGGCGCAGGACGGCACCACCTATGAGGCCGAGCTGCTGCTGGGCGGCACCTTCTTCGGCGATGCGGGCGAGGCGATGGTCGGCGCCGTGTCGGGCGGCCTGCGCGCGCCGGGCTCGGCCGCGGTGTTCGACTATACCGCGGGCGGCACCTGCTATCTGCTGCAGAAGTAACCGGACCCCGGGCACTGGGGCGCCCACTGGGGCCGCCCCGGTGCCCGCATCCCCATGCGCCGGCTGATTGCCCTTGTCCTGATGGCCGCCGTGCTGCGCGCGGCCCCCCTTGCCGCCGGCCCGCTCGAGGATGGCGAGGCCCTGGTGCTGGCTGGTCGCCTGGATGAGGCGGTGGCGGTGCTGACCCCCTATGCCCCCGCGGGCCAGGCGGAAGAGATCCGCAGACTCTGGGCGCTGGCCCAGGGGCGGCAGGGCGATCTGCGCGCGGCGGCGGGGCATCTGGACCGGCTGGTCACGCTGGATCCCGCCAATCCGCGCTATCGGGTGGAACTGGCGGTGATCCTGTCGCGGCTGGGCCAGCACGAACGGGCGCGGTTCCAGTTCGATCAGGCGCGCGGCGCGGGCCTGCCGGCCGATGTCGACCGGCGCGTGGCGGCGGAACTGGCCGCGCGGGCCGAACGCCAGGTCTGGCAGCGGTCGCTGCGCTTCGGCCTGTTGCCCGAATCGAACCCCGCGCGGCGGACGGCGGCCGAAACCGTGGTGATCGGCGGGCTGCCCTTCACCCTGGCCCCGCTGTCGCGGGAAACGCCGGCGGTGGGGCTGTTGCTGGGCGGCACGCTGGCCGCGCTGCCGCAGGTGGCGCCGAACCTGCGGCTGCGGCTGGGAATTTCGGCCGATGCGAAGCTGTATGACGCGGCGGTGCCCGACGACACGCTGCTGCGGGCCGAGGCGCTGGCGCTGTGGCGCACCGGGCCCGACCGCCAGCTGACCTTTGGCGTCACCGCCAGCCGCCGCTTTCTGGAAACGCTGACCGCGCCGGGCAGCCCGCCGATCCCCGAGGATCAGTCCTGGTCGCGGACCTGGGGCCTGCGGCTGGGGCAGACGGGGCGGCTGGGGCCGCGCACCGGCTATCTGGTCCAGCTGGACCGCGAGGAGCTGCGCCATGACCGGCTGACCGGGTCGGATGGCACGCGCTGGCTGTTGGGGCTGCAGCTGACGCATGTGGCGCGCCCGGGGCTGAGCTTCCGCGGGCTGGTGACGGTCGAACGGCTGGATGCGCGGCTGGCGGCCGAAAGCGGGCGCACGGTGACCCTGACGCTGGGGGGCAGCGCGCCTTTGGCGGCGGGCTGGTGGCGGGGCTGGACCTGACGCAGCTGTGGCTGGACCGCGACGGCGCCTCGACCCTGTTCGGCGTGACCCGTCAGGACCGGCGCACCGGCGCCGTCCTGCGGCTGACCAGCCGGAACTGGGCGCGCGGCGGCTTTGCCCCGCAGCTGGAACTGGGGTTCGAGAGCCACCAGGTGGCGGCGGACATCCTCCAGCTCATCGGCCAGATGTTCGAAATGCAGGATGCGGTCGACCGCATCCACCCCGTCGATCTGATAGAGCTCGATCCCCTTGCGCTTCAGGATCAGATGCCCGCCGCGGTTCAGGAATTCGGTCATCGTCGGGCGCGGCTCGGTCTTGTGCCGCCAGTAGTAGCTGGACACGACACGGTCCCAGGGGTTCCGTTCGATGCAGAACTTGAAGTAGCGGTCCCAGACCGCGGTCAGCCTGGGCCGGGCCTCGCGCGCGGGCATGTGGTTGTAGAAGCGCAGCTTGCGCCGGCCCTGCAGCCCGCGGCGCAGCCAGTCCAGCGGCGTGTATTCGCGCCAGCCCGCCAGGCAGTTCTGCGCGCCCGGATAGCCCAGGGCGCGGCGGGTCTCCTCATCCGGCGGGCTGATCGGGGTCAGGATGTCGTCGGGGCCGCAGACCGCGCTCAGCGCGATCTCGACCGAGGTGCCGGCAGTCTTGTTGGTCTTCAGGAAAATGAACCCGTTGCGGTGCGAGACGATCACCCCCGGCCCCCCGGTGCAGGGTCAGAACGGGATTTCGTCGTCAAGATCGCCGCGGCCGCCGCCAAAGCCGCCGCCGGCAGGTGCGCCGCTGCGGCTGCTGCTGCCGCCGCCCGGGCCACCGCCATAGCCGCCGCCCGCCC
>JACXUX010000373.1 GCA_014763725.1 Rhodobacterales bacterium | reverse complement strand
GATGCCCTGGTAGAACAGTTCGGTTTCCAGGAAGATCTGGCCGTCGGTGATCGAGATCACGTTGGTCGGGATATAGGCCGACACGTCGCCCGCCTGGGTCTCGATGATCGGCAGCGCGGTCAGCGAACCGGCGCCGAAATCCTCGTTCAGCTTGGCCGAACGTTCCAGCAGCCGACTGTGCAGATAGAACACGTCGCCGGGATAGGCCTCGCGGCCCGGCGGGCGGCGCAGCAGCAGCGACATCTGGCGATAGGCCACGGCCTGTTTCGACAGGTCATCATAGATGATCAGCGCGTGACGGCCCTTGTCGCGGAATTCCTCGGCCATGGCCGTGGCCGCATAGGGGGCCAGGAACTGCATCGGCGCGGGGTCGGACGCGGTCGCGGCCACCACGGTGGTATAGGCGATGGCGCCCGATTCCTCGAGCTTCTTGACGAACTGGGCCACGGTCGACCGCTTCTGCCCCACCGCGACATAGATGCAGTAGAGCTTCTTGCTTTCGTCGTCGCCAGCCGCCTCGTTGTAGGACTTCTGGTTCAGGATGGCGTCCAGCGCCACGGCGGTCTTGCCGGTCTGGCGGTCGCCGATGATCAGTTCGCGCTGGCCGCGGCCGATCGGGATCATGGCGTCGATCGCCTTGATGCCGGTCGCCATGGGTTCATGCACCGACTTGCGCGGGATGATGCCCGGGGCCTTGACGTCGGCCACGCGGCGGCCGCTGGCGGCGATGGCGCCCTTGCCGTCGATCGGGTTGCCCAGCGCGTCGACCACGCGGCCCAGCAGCGCGTCGCCCACGGGGACGTCCACGATGACGCCGGTGCGCTTGACGGTGTCGCCTTCCTTGATGTCCTGGTCGGCGCCGAAGATCACGATACCGACGTTGTCGACCTCGAGGTTCAGCGCCATGCCGCGGATGCCGCCGGGGAATTCGACCATTTCGCCGGCCTGGACGTTGTCAAGTCCGTGAACCCGGGCGATCCCGTCGCCGACCGACAGCACGCGGCCCACTTCGGCCACTTCGGCATCCTGACCGAAGTTCCTGATCTGCTCCTTGAGGATCGCCGAAATTTCGGCAGCCTGGATTCCCATCACCCAACCTCTTTCATGGCATTCTGAAGAGCCGCGAGCTTGGCCTTGACCGACGTGTCGATCATGGTCGAGCCCAGGCGCACGACAAGACCGCCGATGAGCGAGGCATCGACGGTGGCATTCAGTTTCACGTCCTTGCCGACCCGCGCCGACAGCGCGGCGGCCAGGCGGGCCGACTGTTCGGCACTCAGCGGCGTGGCGCTGGCGACATCGGCCGTCATCTCGCCCCGGTGGGCTGCGATGCGGGCGCGCAGGTCGGCCACCAGCCGCGGCAGCACGAACAGGCGGCGCTTGCCGGCCATCAGCGCGATGGTGTTCGCGGTCAGCGCCGACAGCCCCATGGCCTGGGCCAGGGCAGCCATGGCGCGGGCCTGATCGTCACGGCTGACGATGGGCGAGGCGATCAGCGCGCGCAGATCTTCGCTGTCGGCCAGCGCCGAGGCCAGCGCCCCGACATCGGCCTCGATCGCGGGCAGGGCATCCGCCTCAAGCCCCAGTTCGAACAGCGCGGTCGCGTAGCGGGCGGCAATGCCGGAGGTGATCGAGGCTGGTTCGGACACGTCAACCCTTCCGATGTCTGCGCGCCTTCCCGGGTGCGTCGCGCCGGGCCAGACCTAGACCGTGGCGCATGCGTCGGGGCAGGCGTCTGCTGAATTAGCCGCGTCTCTAGCAGGGAACATCCGGTGCCGCAACCGGGATGGCCCCGGCGAAACGCCATGTCAGGCGCAAACATTTCCGCACCGGGCGGGGTGGGCCGTTCCTGCGGCAAGATGACGCTCTTGCCTGCCGATGGCCGTGACGGGCACGCCCGCAATTGCGGCAGATCGCGGCACAGGCGCGAATCCGGGCCGCGGTCAGACCCCGGCCGGGCGATCGCCGGCCGCCGCCGGGTCCGGCAGGGCCCTGCGCATCCGCCCCAGCGCGGGTTCCGGCACCGGGTGGGGCCGCACGCCCTCCAGCACGCCCAGCGGGCGGCGCACCACCGCGCCCACCCCCCCGCGGCGCGGCGCCCAGGTCTGTTTCGACGCCTCGACCACCAGCACCCCGCCCGCCAGCCAGGGCGCGAACCGCTTGCCTGCGCGTTCCCAGAATTCGGCCGTGCGCAGCCAGAACCGCTGGCCCGAGGGCGGCGCATACAGCGCGGCCTGTACCCGTTCGGGGGTAAAGCCGTGCCGGCGCAGCTGCGCCTCGAGCTGGGCCAGCGTATAGGGCCGGCCAAAGCCGAAGGGCGTGCCGTCGCGCCGCGCCCAAAGGCCCGACCGGTTCGGCACCACGAACACC
>JACXUX010000372.1 GCA_014763725.1 Rhodobacterales bacterium | reverse complement strand
GTTAAAATTACTTAAATTTTATAATTTGGATATATATGTTAGTAGAGTTCACAGTAAATAATTTTAAATCGATTAAAGACACTGTTAAATTTAGTATGCTTACCTCTTCAAAAGATGAAGGCAATAGCTTTGAAAAAAGAAAGTACAACTTACTGAAAAGCGCTATTCTGTATGGTGCTAATGCAAGCGGTAAAAGTAACTTCTTAAGAGCAATGGCATTTATGAGTAAATTTGTATTGAATAAATACAAAATTATTCAATCTACAGATAAGCTTCCACATGAACCGTTTCGATTATCTACTGAAACAGAAGACGCTTCAAGTAGCTTTGAGATTGTATTTTTTGTTGATGATATTAAATATAGATATGGTTTTGAAATTGATAATGAATTAGTTTATTCAGAATGGTTATATGCTGATGAAAAGGGAAAAGAAGCTAAACTATTTTATAGAGATGTAGAAGAAAAAGAATATGTTAATCCAAACAAATTTGTAGAGGGTTATAAGTTTTTTGATAAGAAAGATGAAAAAATTAACGTTTCTCCAAATCAACTTTTTATTTGGAAGTGTGACAATGAAAAAGATGGAATTATTTCAAAAAGTATTTTAAATTGGTTTAATCAATTTAATATGATTGATGGTATGGATCATACTGGATATATTAATTTTACAATGAAAAAAATGGAGAATGAAGAGTTTAAAAATAAAATCATAGAGCTTGTAAAAACAGCTGATATTGGTATTGATGACATTCAAGTTGAAGAGGAAGATGTGCCATTAGAAGTTATTGAAAAATTACAATTACCTGAATTTCTAAAAGATGAAATGATTAAAGAAGGGGGGGTTAAATCTATCACTTTAAACACATTACATCAAAAATTTGATAGTAATGGTAATGTTGTTGACAATGTTATTTTTGAACTAGAAAAAGAAGAGTCAAAAGGAACTAGAAAATTTTTTGCTATGTCTGCACCAATCTTAGATACATTAAAAAATGGAAAAGTTTTAATTATTGATGAGTTAGATGCAAGTTTACATCCTATATTAACACAACATTTAATTAAACTTTTCCACGATGAAAATATCAATAGAAATAATGCTCAATTAATTTTTGCTACACATGATACAAATCTCTTAAAAAGAACAATTTTTAGAAGAGACCAAATTTGGCTAAGTGAAAAAGATAAATATGGCTCAACTGATTTGTATTCATTGGCACAATTTAAAAATGTCAGAAAAAATGAAGATTTTGAAAAACAGTATATTCATGGTAAGTATGGTGCCATTCCATATCTTGGTAAATTTGAGTTCTAGGAATAGTTATGAGCAGAAGAAGAGGTGGAGACAAACTACATAATAAAAAGAAAGAATTAGAAAAAAAAGATTTTCAAAGAAAAACAAATGATAAAGCTACTGTACCTGATGTAATTATAGCTTGTGAAGATAGTGTATCATCACCAACTTACTTTCAAAAAATCATAGATAAACTTATTGAAGATAAAAGAATCACACAAGATTCTTTTATCATTGTCCCTCATAGTGGGAAAACACATCCCACAGGCATTTTAGAAGACTTAAAAAACTATTCAGACGAAAATAATAAAAAATATACAGATTTTGAACACAAATGGATTGTGATAGATAGAGATATTGAAAGAGTAAACGGTGGAGGACATACAGCAGAAGATTTTAATAATGCTTTAAAAGATGCCAAAAGTAAAAGAAAAGATTTAAATATTGAAGTTGCGTATAGTAATGATTCTTTTGAATTATGGTATTTATTACATTTCAACTATAGAGATACAGCAATTTTAAGAGATGAAATTATCAAAAAAGTTATTGAAGAATTAAAAAAAGTTGATCCACATAAATTTTCTAAATTGAATAAAGATAATATCAAAGAAAAAAATTACACACAAATGATTTTTGATACCTTATTAGACAAACAAGAAACTGCAATTAATAATGCTAAAAATCTTTTAAGTTTTTATGGTAGCTCTCACAATCCAGAACAAGATAATCCATCAACAACAGTTCACAGATTGGTTGAAACTTTGAATAACTTAGGGATGTCTAACAAACCATAGCACTGAACAGCTAAAGCTGTCAGTGAACTCAACCGTTATATCAAAGTTTTCACATTGTTTGAAAATTTTAATATGCCTGTTTTATAAAAATAAAATTGGTAAGTTTATTAGAGGAGTGGATAGTGTAAAATAAAGTTCGCAATTTTCATTTACGATACCCTTTCAGAAGAAAGAAACGGAGAGTAAAATGAGCATTGATGAACGAGAGCTGTTTAAAAGTGTCATGGTAGGGTTTATGACCGATGAAGACCCGATGCTTGCTATGCCCAAATGGATCACAGAACAGCTGATG
>JACXUX010000068.1 GCA_014763725.1 Rhodobacterales bacterium | reverse complement strand
GGCTGGGGGTGCAGGTGGTGGGGATCCTGCGCGCGGCCGACCCCGCGCTGACCGCCGACCGCAGGCTCGCCGATGCGGCGGCGCTGGCCGCGGCGCAGACCGCCTCGGCCTGGGCGGCGCTGGAAACGGCGCTGGGCACGCCCGAGGACCCCTGGTCGCTGGGCAGCGCCGTGGCGGGGTTCGAGGCCGCGCTGATCGCCGCGGCCGGCCAGCCCGATCAGGACAGCCTGCTGTCGGGCGTTCTGGCGGGGGCGCAGGGGCTGGCCGATGCCATCGCCTCGGCCGCGCAGGCCACGCAGGACGCCCGCGCCGATGCCGATGCCGGCATCGCCCAGGATGTGGCGCTGCTGAACCAGACCCTGGCCGAACTGGCCGACCTGAACGAAAGCATCCTGTCGGCCACCGGGGCGGGGCGCGATCCGTCCTCGCTGCTGGACCAGCGCGACCAGCTGCTGGACCGGATCGCGGGCATCGTTCCGCTGCGCGTGGTGCCGCGCGACAACGGCCAGATCTCGATCTACACGACGGGGGGCGCGCAGCTGCTGGAAGGCACGCGCCCCAGCATCTTCGGCTTTACCCCCGCGCCGGCGATGGGGCCCGGCCAGTCTGTCGCTGCGGGCACGCTGTCGGGGCTGACGCTGAACGGCGCGCCCATCGCGACCGCGGCCACGGGCGGGCCGATCTCGGGCGGCACGCTGGCCGCGCGGTTCGAGGTGCGCGACGTCATCGCGCCCCAGGCCCAGGCCCGGCTGGACGCCATGGCGCGCGACCTGATCGAACGTTTCGCCGACCCCGCGCTGGACCGGACGCTGGCCCCCGGCGCGCCGGGGCTGTTCACCGATGCCGGCGGCCCCTTCGACCCGGCGGATGAAACCGGTCTGGCGCAGCGGCTGGCGATCAATGCCGCGGTCGATCCGGCGCAGGGCGGCGCGGTCTGGCGGCTGCGCGACGGTATCGGCGCCACCGAACCCGGCGCCACGGGCGATGCCACGCTGCTGAACGCGCTGCGCGACCGGCTGGTCGAGACGCGCGCGCCCGGATCGGTCGCGCTGGGGACCAGCCCGCGCAGCGTGGCGGGTCTGGCCTCGGACCTGCTGTCGGCGGTGACCGGCCCCCGTGTCACGGCCGAGGGCGCGGCCCTGTCCGCCGCCACCCTGTCGGACAGCCTGCGCGCGCAGGAGGCGGCCCTGGGCGTCGACACCGATGCCGAGATGCAGAAGCTGATCCTGGTCGAACAGGCCTATGCCGCCAATGTCCAGGTCATCACCGCCGTCGACGAAATGATCCGCAACCTGCTGGAGCTGTGACATGATGACATCCATCGGCGATCTGGGCATGGCGCTGCTGCTGCGGCGGAATTCGGTCCGCATCGAGACCGACCTGATGCGCCTGACCGAGGAGATGGCGACCGGCCGCGTGGCCGACGTCACCCGGCATCTGAACGGCAACCTGTCCGCGCTGGCCGCGATCGACGCCAGCCGGGCGCGGCTGGCGGCCTTTGCCGGGCCGGTCGCCCAGGCCACGCTGTTCACGCGCATCCAGCAGGAAAGCCTGGGCCTGATCGACCAGACCGCGACCGACCTGTCCTCGGGCCTGATCCTGGCCACCGACACGGGCGATCCGACGCAGATCCAGGGCCTGGCCACCGATGCGGCGCAGGACTTTGCCGCCGCCCTGGGTGCGCTGAACGCCCGCGCCGGGGAAACCGTGGTCTTTTCCGGCACCGCGGCGGGCACGGCGGCGGTGCTGCCGGCGGACCAGATCCTGGCCGCGCTGGATGCCGTGGTGGCCGGCGCCACCACGGGGGCCGAGGTGATGGCCCGCGTGACGGACTGGTTCGCCGACCCCGCGAACTGGTATGCGGGCGGCGATCCGCGCGGTCCGATGGATGTGGGCCCCCAGGCCGAGGTCACGCTGGACGTCACCGCGGCCGACCCCGCGCTGCGCGACACGCTGGCCGCCATGGCCGCGGTGGCGATGATCGACCGCGGCGCGCTGGCGGGTGACCCGCAGGCGCAGAGCGAACTTGCGCGCGCCGCGGGCGAGACGCTGCTGGCCGGCCAGTCGGCCCGGGTCGACCTGGCCGCGCGGCTCGGCACGGTCGAGGCGCGGATCGCCGAGGCCGGCACCCGGAACGAGGCCGAGATCGCCGCCCTCGACATGGCGCGCAACAACCTGGTGCTGGCCGATCCCTATGAAACCGCCGTCGCGCTGGAGGAGGCGCAGCTGCGGCTGGAAACGCTCTACGCACTGACGGCGCGGCTGTCGGGCCTGTCGCTGGCCGAGTATCTGAGATGATCATCCGCCTTGTCCTGCTCTGCCTGCTGGCGCTGGGCCCCGGGCTGGCCGCCGCCGCCCCGATCCGCATCAAGGATCTGGTGGAATTCGACGGCGTGCGCGGCAACGACCTGGTGGGCTACGGGCTTGTCGTCGGCCTGAACGGCACCGGCGACGGCCTGCGCAACTCGCCCTTCACCGAAGAGATCATGGCCAATCTGCTGGAACGGCTGGGGGTCAATGTCGCGGGCGAACAGATCCGGCCGCGCAACGTGGCGGCGGTGCTGGTGACGGCGGCGCTGCCGGCCTTTGCCCGGACGGGGGGGCGGATCGATGTCACCGTCTCGGCCATCGGCGATGCGAAAAGCCTGCTGGGCGGCACGCTGGTGATGACGCCGCTGAACGGGGCCGACGGGCAGATCTATGCCGTGGCCCAGGGCACGATCATCGCCGGCGGCATCGCGGCCGAGGGGGATGCCGCGCGCGTGGTCCAGGGCGTGCCCACGGCCGGGGTGATCCCCGCCGGCGCGCGGGTGGAACGTGAGGTCGACTTCGACTTCTCGACGCTGTCGGCGCTGCGTCTGGCGCTGCGCAATCCCGATTTCACCACCGCCGAACGGATCGAGGATGCGATCAACGACGAATTCGGCCGCCGCGTGGCCGAGATGCTGGATGCCGGCACGGTCGCCGTCGACCTGGATGCGACGAACATGCGCAGCCCGGCCCACGCCATCGGCCGGCTGGAACGGCTGACGGTCGAGCCGCAGACCCGCGCCCGTGTGGTGGTCGACCAGAGGTCCGGCACCATCGTGATGGGTGAAGACGTGCGCATCAGCCGCGTCGCGGTGGCCCAGGGCAACCTGACCCTGCGGATCGAGGAGGCGCCGCTGGTCGCCCAGCCCAACCCCTTTGCCCAGGGCCAGACGGTCGTGGTGCCGCGCACCAACGTCGACCTGCAGCAGAACCCCGGCACGGGCCTGGCCGAGGTTGAGGGGACCAGCCTGTCGGACGTGATCGGCGGGCTGAACGCGCTGGGCGTGGCGCCCGGCGACATGATCGACATCCTCAAGAGCATCAACGCCGCCGGGGCCCTGCATGCCGAACTGGTGGTGCAATAGGGCTGCGGCGGGGTGCCGATGCATGGCCCGCAGGTGCGCAGGTGTCGGCGGTGGAGGCGCCTCATCCCGGCGCTCGGGTGTGCCCGCGCCCGAGCCGCCACGTTCATGGGCCATGCCCATGGCCCAGCCACGTCCGCCGCGCCTCCCCCCCCGGATCCCCCGCGGTTGGCTGTTTGGGGGGCTGCATGCCCCGGGTGTGGATACGCGGTCTGGCCCAAGATCCTTTCGGAAGGGCTGCGAATGGGATCGGCGGCGTTCAAGGTCCGGGCCTGAAGCTGCGGCGCCGGACAGGGCCGCTGGCCGACGTCGGCCACGTGGTGGTGACGGGTCACTCTGCCGGGAAGGTTGAACCCAAGGTGCCGGGCGTCTGCACCCGCTGCACGGCAAGGGCGTCGTCCGCGGCATCATCACCGACCCGGGCGCGCGGGACCAACCCGGGCGCGCGGGACCCGGCGCCCGGCGCGCCATGGGCCGTCGCAGGCCTGCGCGCCGTGACCAAGGCTGCGCTGCGTGCGGCCGGGGGGGACGATCTGCGGCGGACCGGCGGGGGCGGCCGACCGTTGGCCCAGGCGGCTGGCGGTCAGCCGCGTCCCGGGATGGCGCGGGCGAATTCCTCTGCCAGCGCCAGGAACAGGTCGACCATCTGGTTGCGTTCGTCGGCCAGGGCAAAGGCCACCTCGTCCGAGGGCGCCGCCGGATCGAGGGTCTGCAGCCGGCGCACCGTATCGGTGCGCTGCGTGCCGTGGCGCCACATGAAGCCCGCGCCGATGCCGGCGGCCACGGCCTCATAGACCGCGTCGCGGGTATCGGCGGTCAGGCGCGGTTCGGGCGCAAGGCCCGCGCGGCGGAAGGCGCGGTCGACCACCTTTTGCGTCGAGGACCCCCGGGACCGGAACACCAGCGGCGCCACGACCAGCTCGTCGAGGGTCACGGCGTCCCGCCCCTGCCAGGGCCCGTCGGTGGCGACGATGGCCACCACCTCTTGCGTCACCACCGCGCGCGGCGGAACCGCGGATCGGGCGGCAGGTCGGGCAGCACCGCCACCTCGACATCGCGGCGCAGCACGGCGGCCAGGATGTCCTGGTGCGATCCGGTTTCCACATTGATCGACAGGCCGGGGTTCAGCGACAGCATCCGCGCGGCGATGGCCAGGCCGGGCATCGAATTGCCCAGGCCCAGCCGCAACCGCGGCTTGCCGTGCGAATCGCGCCGGTCCAGCACGCGGGCGGCATCCTGTTCGGCCGCGATGATGCGCTGGCCGATCTCGGCCTGTTCCGGGCAGACCGGCGTCGGGCGCAGCGCGCCCTCGACGCGATCGAACAGACGGATGCCGTGGGCGGCCTCCATCTCGCGAATCTGCTGCGAGACGGCGGCATGCGACAGGCCCAGCTGCCGCCCGGCGGCGGCGAAGGACCCCTGTTCGGTCACCGTCAGGATGGCGCGCAGCCGGGCCTGGGACAGGGCGCGCAAGGGATCTGCAAGCATGGGTTTCACCGGACGTAACCATAACCTGCGGCTGTAACAGCCCTGTCACGCCCGGCTGCGAGTCGTCCCGCAACACGAAGGCGAGGGCAGACGATGGCAGCGGCGATCCCCATGGCAGAGTTCCTGCGCGGCGGCTGGACCGGCCGCGCCGCGGTGCTGGCCGATCTGGATGGCTGCCTGATTTCGGGCGGCACCGTGCTGCCGCAGGTGCCCGCGCTGTTCGACGCCTGCGGGGAACGGCTGTGGGTCGTGTCGAACAATTCGACCGACACGGCGGCGGGCCTGTCGCGGCGGCTGGCCGCGATGGGGCTGGACCTGGCCGCCGACCGCATCCTTCTGGCGGGCGAGGAAACGCTGCACACCCTGGCCGCGGCGTATCCGGGCGCGCGCATTGCGCTGTTCGCGGCCCCGCCGTTGCAGGCCCTGGCGCAGGATCTGGGGCTGGTCCTGTCGCCCGACCGGGCCGAGATCGCCGTGCTGGCCCGCGATACAGGCTTCGGCTTTGCCGATCTGGCGCGGCTGGCGGCGCTGGTCCACCGGGGGGCCGCGCTGTGGCTGACCAATCCCGACCCCAGCCATCCCGGCCCCGATGGCGTGCCGGTGCCGGAAACCGGCGCGCTGTTCGCGGCCCTGGACGCCATGCTGCCCCGGGGGCTGCCCCAGTGCCTGGGCAAGCCCGCGCCCGACCTGATCCGCAAGGCGCTGGCGCGGGCGGCCGTGCTGCCGGGGGCGGCCGTCTACATCGGCGACACGCCGCAGACCGATGGTGCCGCCGCCGCCGGGGTCGAATTCGTGCAGATCGCCCCGCCTGCCGCCGCCGCCGGGGCGACCGCGGGGGCCGTGTCATGCTGAACCTTGCGCTGCGCACCCTGCTGCGGATGGCGCTGACCTTCTTCGTCATCGTCACGCTGGTGTTCCTGGTCACCCGCCTGACCGGCAGCCCGGTCGACTTCGTGCTGGGCGAGGGGCTGACCGCCGAGGATCGCCAGATCCTGATCCGCTACTACGCGCTGGACCGGCCGCTGTGGGATCAGTATATGGCCTTCCTGCGCGGCTTTACCGATGGCGAATTCGGGCTGAGCTTCGTCGAACGCCGCCCGGTTGCGCAGATCGTGGCCGAACGGATCTGGCCCTCGCTGCAGCTGCTGATCGCGGCGGTGTCGGTGACGCTGGTGGTGGCCATTCCGCTGGGCATCTTCGCCGCCGTCTGGCGCGACCGCTGGTTCGGCAGCGCGGTGATGGTGCTGGCCTTCTTCGGCTATGCGATCCCCGATTTCGTGCTGGCCGTGTTTCTGGTGCTGACCTTTTCCTACTGGCTGAACTGGCTGCCGGTGATGGGCAACGGCACGGCGCTGCATTTCCTGATGCCCACGGCGGTGCTGTCGGCCGCGCTGATGCGGTTCACCCGCAACGCCATGCTGGATGTGCTGGGGCAGGACTACATGCGCACCGCGCTGGCCAAGGGTCTGCCCGAACATCGGGTGATCCTGCGCCACGGGCTGGGCAATGCCTGGATCACCATCCTGTCGGTGGTGGGGCTGAAACTGGCGGGGCTGGCGGCCTCGGGGTCCGTGGTGGTCGAGGCGGTGTTTTCCTGGCCCGGCATCGGCGAGCTGTTGGTGCGCAGCGCGATCCAGCGCGACTATCCGGTGCTGCAGTTCGGCGTCGTCGCCGTGGCGCTGGCGGTGATCGTCATCAACATGCTGACCGACCTGGCCTATGGACTGGCCGATCCGCGGATGCGGCAGGGGGCGGGCCGATGCCCGTCCTGCACGCCCCCGCCGCCCCCGGCCCGATCCGCCGCCTGTGGGACGAGGCCGATGCCGTGCAGCGGGCCGCCCTGCTGATCGGGGTGGTGCTGCTGGTGCTGGCGGTCCTGGCCCCGTGGCTCGCGCCGGTCGATCCCAACAAGCAAAGCCTGATCGCCCGGTTCCGGCCCCCGCTGGGGTTTGCGGGCGCGCGCCCCGGCCACTGGCTGGGCACGGATGAGCTGGGCCGGGACATCCTGTCGCGCGGCCTGCACGGGCTTGGGCTGACGCTGATGCTGGCGGCGCTGGGCGCCACGCTGGGCCTGATGATCGGCGGCACGCTGGGTCTGCTGGCCGGGGTGGTGGGCGGGCGGACCCAGGCCGCGATCATGGGCGCCGTCGATACCCAGATCGCCGTGCCCTTCACGCTGATCGCGCTGTTCGTGCTGACGGTGTTCGGGTCCACGCTGACGGTGCTGGTCGTGGTTCTGGGGCTTTACGGCTGGGAACAATACGCCCGCATCGTCCGGGCCGAGGCCGCGCGGCTGATGACGCTGCCCTTCATCGAGGCCGCGCGCTGTGCCGGCGCCTCCCCGGTGCGCATCGCGCTGACTCATGTGCTGCCCAACCTCGTCTCGCCGCTGGTGGTGCAGTTCACGCCGTCCCTGTCCAACATCATCCTGCTGGAAAGCACGCTGTCCTTCCTGGGCCTGGGGGTGCAGCCGCCCACCGCCACGCTGGGCGCGATGGTGGGCGTGGGGCGCGACTTCATGCCCACCGCGCCCTGGATCGTGCTGGTTCCGGCGGCGCTGATCCTGGCGGTGACCTTTTCGATCCAGATCCTCGGCGACTGGCTGCGCGACCGCGCGGATGTGCGCCTGCGCCGACGCTGACCCCGTTTTCCCCCGCTCCCGAAAGGAGCATCCGATGAAACACCTGCTGATCGCAACCGCCCTGACAGGTGCCCTGGCCGGCGCCGTCCAGGCCCGCGACCTGACCGTGGCCGCCGGCAACATGTCCAGCTACCTGGACCCCGGCTGCGACCATTCGAACGTCGGTTCGCAATTCTACTACAACAGCTTCGACCCGCTGATCCACAAGGACTATTCCAAGGTGGAACAGGTCTTCGTGCCGGGTCTGGCGACCGAATGGGCGCTGGTGTCGCCCACCACGATGGAGCTGAAGCTGCGCCCGGGCGTACAGTTCCACAACGGCGCCACCATGACCGCCGATGACGTGGTGTTTTCGGTCAACCGCATGGTGCAGGCCGATTTCCCGCCCTACCAGGTGCGCATGCGCGACCGTCTGGCCAACTTCGACCACGCCGAAAAGGTCGACGACCTGACCGTGCGCATCCATGTCAAGCGCGAGGAGCCGCTGTGGGAAACCCTGCTGAACCTGCAGCAGCTGTTCATCCTGCCCGAGGCCTATGTGAAATCGCTGAAGGGCGATCCGAACGCGCTGGAACATGACGATTACGAGGCCTTCTCGCTGGCCCCGGTCGGCACCGGCCCCTACAGGGTGGCCGAATTCGTGCCGGGCCAGAAACTGGTCGGGGAACGCCATGACGGCTTCTGGGGCGATGCCGCGCCGCTTGACCGCGTGACCGTGGTGAACGTGCCCGAAGTGGCCAGCCGCCTGACCGCGCTGCGCACCGGCGAGGCGCAGATCGCCACCAACATCGCGCCCGACCAGCTGGCCCTGATCGACGCCGATCCGGGGCTCAAGGCCGAGGGCATGCTGACGCCGCTGTTCCACGTCAACATCTTCAACGTGAACCACCCCCGGCTGAAGGACGCCCGCATCCGCCGCGCCCTGTCGCTGGCCATCGACCGCGACCTGCTGAACGAGGCGCTGTGGCTGGGCAAGGCGCATGTGCCTGCCTCGCACACGATGGTCGAGTTCGGCGATCTCTACATGCCCGAACTGACCACCTTCCGGTACGACCCCGAGGAAGCCAGGCGCCTGCTGGCCGAGGCGGGCTATGACGGGTTCGAGGTCACCTACGACCTGCATTCGCCCAGCTACTACACCAACGACGCGCTCGCCGCGCAGGCGATCATGGAAATGTGGGCCGCCGTCGGCATCAACGGCAAGATCTCGGCCGAACCGAAATGGACCGGCAACGACCCCGAGATGATGGTCCGCACCCGGTCGAACCCGAGGTATTTCGCCGACCCCTTCGGCAGCTTCGGCGTGATGTGGGCCCCGAACGGCCCGTCGGAATCCGAAGGCCGCTACAACACCGATGCCGGGTTTGCCGCGGCCTGGGAACGCTTCCGCTTTGGCACGACGGTTGCGGAACGGAAAGAAGCCTATGCCGAAATGATGGCGCGGTTCGAGCAGGACCCGCCGATGCTGCCGCTGTATCGCCCCTATGCATCCTTGGCGATGACCAAGGATATCAACTGGAAGCCGCAGCCGGGCCACATCCCCTATGTGCTCGACTTCCGCGGCGGTGCGATCTCCTTCGCGTCGAACTGACCTGACCCCGGCCTGCCGCGGCGCCTGCGGCAGGCCCCCCTTCTGCCAGAGAGCCCCCATGACCCTGCGCCTTGCCAATGTCGCCGACATCCACCACGGCCGCCCCTCGACCGCCAAGCGCGGCGACCGCGCGTTGCCGCTGATGGATGATTTCGCCGCCTTCGTGCGCCAGTCCGGCGCCGACCATGTGCTGGACCTGGGCGACCGCATTTCCGACGAGGACCGCGACACCGACCTGGTCCTGCAGGCCGAGGTGGCCGAGGCGTTCCGCGCCGTGCCGGGCACGCACTGGCATCTGAACGGCAACCATGACCGCGACCACCTGAGCGTCGCCGACAAAGAGACCATCCTGGGCCAGTCGCTGGATCACCAGGTGCTGGATCTGGGCGGCTGGCGCATCGTGCTGTGGCGGGCGGATTCGAAGATCCGCCGCGGCGCGGATCACCAGGGCTTCGTGCTGACCGAACCCGATCTGGTCTGGCTGGCGCGCACCATGCAGGCGGCCGACCGGCCCTGCCTGGTGGTCAGCCATGTTCCCGTGTCCGGGCACAGCCAGATCGGCAACTACTAATTTCCAGAACAACCCCGCATCCTCGGTCTATCCGATGGCCGATCGCGCGCGCGCCGCGCTGGCGCGGGTGCCGGTCGTGTGCCTGTCGGGCCACGTCCACTGGAACACCGTCACCTCGGTGGATGGCATCACCCATCTGACGCAGCAGTCGCTGACCGAAAGCTTCACCACCGGGGGCGAGGCCGCGGGCGCCATGGGCATCCTGGAGCTGGGCGACACCGTCCGGTGGGAGGTGGCGGGCGACGATCCCTTTGCCTTCGCCTTCCGCCCCACGGCCCGGCGCTGGACCCCGCCCCTGCCCGATTTCCGCGCCCATCCCGGCCTGCGCACCCCGCGCCTTGCGGCAGAGTGATCCGATGGACCCCCTGCTGAGCGTTCAGGACCTGTCGCTGGCCTTCGGCAGCCATCCGGCGGTGAAGGGGCTGTCCTTCACCATCGGGCGGGGCGAGACGGTGGCGCTGGTGGGGGAGAGCGGGTCGGGCAAGTCGGCCACGGCGCTGGCCATCCTGCGCCTGATCGAACGCGAAGGCGGGCGCATCGCGGGCGGGCGGATCGTCCTGCATGGTGCGCCGGATGTGGACCTGACCGCGGCGCCCGCCGCCACGCTGCGCAGCCTGCGCGGCAACCGGGTGGCGATGATCTTCCACGAACCGATGACCGCGCTGAACCCGGTCATGCGGCTGGGCGAACAGGTGGCCGAGGTGCTGCGCCTGCACCGCGGCCCGTCGGCCCGGGACGCCCGGGCCGAGGCCGCGGCCGCCCTGGCCCGCGTCCGCATCCCCGACCCGGAACGTCGGGCCGACCACTATGCGCACGAACTGTCGGGCGGCCTGCGCCAGCGGGTGATGATCGCCATGGCGCTGGCCTGCCGCCCCGACCTGCTGATCGCCGACGAACCCACGACCGCGCTGGACGTGACCACCCAGGCCGAAATCCAGCGCCTGATCCGCGACCTGCAGGCCGAGACGGGGAGGAGCCTGCTGTTCATCACCCATGACATGGGCGTCGTCGCCGAAATCGCCGACCGCGTCGTGGTGCTGCGCCAGGGCGAAAAGGTCGAAGAGGGCGAAGCCGCCGCGCTCTTTGCCCGCCCCCTGGCGGATTATTCCCGGCGGCTGGTCGCGGCCTCGCCCCGGCTGGGGGGACGGTGCGCCCGCGGCGCCGACGGCATCGGCCCCGGTGCTTGAGGTGCGCGATCTGGCGGTGCGCTTTCCGGTGGGCGGCGGCCTGCTGCCCGGCCGGGGGCGCGACTATCACGCGGTGGCCGGCGTGTCTCTGACCGTGGGCCGGGGCGAAACGCTGGGCCTGGTGGGCGAATCCGGCTGCGGCAAGTCCACGCTGGCGCGCGCCGTGCTGCGGCTGATCGAACCGGCCGAGGGCGAGGTGCTGCTGTGTGTCGGCGTGCAACTTTGCCCCCCCAGGCGGGGTGATCGGCGTCCAATTTTGACCCCCCCGATGTTTCGTCAGACCGTCCGCGGCGAGGCAGCGGGCGGAGGGGGAGTTGAAGCGAGTGGATACGATCGCGCGGGTTCGGCGGGCCTTTCATGTCCAAGGCTGGTCAGTGA
>JACXUX010000371.1 GCA_014763725.1 Rhodobacterales bacterium | reverse complement strand
TGCCCTGGGTGGCGGGGTCGGCGCCGCCGCCACCACCAGCGCCAGCGCCGACCCCGCCACCCAGGGCATGTCCGCGGTCAGAAACCGCGCCTCGGCCGGGATCGGCGCGATCAGCGCGGTGATCCCCAGGATGCCGAAGATGTTGAACACGTTCGACCCCACGGTGTTGCCCACCGCGATGTCGATTTTCTTGCGCCAGGCCGCGATCAGCGAGGTCGCCAGTTCCGGCAGCGAGGTGCCGATCGCCACGATGGTCAGGCCGATCACCGCCTCGGAAATGCCGAAGGTGCGGGCGATGTCGGTTGCGCTGTCGACCAGCAGCCGCGCGCCCACCATCAGGATGACCAGCCCGCCCAGGGTGATCAGCAGCGACCGGATCAGCGGCGGGGGTTCGGGCGCGGTCACGCCGTCCTCGTCCTCTGCGGCGCCGGCCGGGGCGGGCGAATGCCGGAACGAGGTGTAGAGGAACAGCAGCATCCCGCCCACCAGCGCCGCCCCTTCCAGGCGCGACACCTCGCCCCCCCACAGCGTCAGCGCCAGGCCTGCGGTGGCCAGCAGCATGAAGCCCAGGTCGTTGCGCGACTGCGCCAGACTGATGTGGATGGGCGTCACCACCGCCGCCACCCCCAGGATCAGCAGGATGTTGGCCGCGTTCGACCCCATCACGTTGCCGATGGCGATGGCGGGCGCCCCGCCCAGCGCGGCCTGCACGCTGACCAGCAGTTCGGGGGTCGAGGTGCCGAAGCCCACGATCGTCAGACCGATCAGCATGGGCGACAGGCCGAAACGGCGGGCCAGCGCCGCCGCGCCGCGCACCAGCGACTCGCCGCCGACGAACAGGCCGATCAGGCCCAGGGTAAAGAGAAGATAGGTCACACGATGCTCCTGTGGCGGTCTGCCTCAGGTCGGGTCGCGCGGGGGTGATTCAAGGGGGCGGGCGCGGATTTCGCCGCGCTGCGGCCTAACTGTCGCGCAGCAGGGTCGAGGGCGGCAGCGCGGGCTGCGGGCTGCGGCTGTCGGGCAGGGTGATGCGCGCCACCTGTTCGGCGATCGGGTCCATCGACAGCGGATGCAGGTCGGCGCTGTGGCTCGCCGGGTCGCCGATGTCCTGCCAGCGGCCGGACTTGTAGATTTCCAGCGCGCCGAACTTGGACTTGTAGCCCATCTTGCGACTGCCGGGCACCCAATAGCCCAGATAGACATAGGGCAGCCCCGCCTCTCGCGCGATGGCCACATGGTCCAGCACCATGTAGGTGCCCAGCGAGGCGTTCTCGCGCGCGGGGTCGTAGAAGGAATAGACCATGCTCAGCCCGTCATCCAGGATGTCGGTCAGGCAGACGGCGGTCAGCGGGCGGCCGCGTTCGCCGGGCCGGGGGGGGCGGCCGTATTCGATGACGCGGCTGCGGATCGGGGTTTCCTCGATCATCGCGGCGAATTCGAAGATGTCCATGTCGGCCATGCCGCCATCGGCGTGGCGGTGGTCCAGATAGCGGCGGAACAGCGCATACTGGTCCTCGGTCGCCCAGGGGCTGGTGGTATTGCGCTGCAGATCGGCATTGCGCCGCAGCACGCGCCGCTGGGTGCGGGTGGGCTGGAAGTCGGCCACCCGGATCCGGGCCGAGATGCAGGCCGAACATTCCGCGCAGGACGGGCGGTAGAGCACGTTCTGGCTGCGCCGGAACCCCTGTTTCGACAGCGTGTCGTTCAGCCGCTGCGCGCCCTCGCCCTGAAGGGCGGTGAACAGTTTGCGCTCCATCCGGCCATCCAGATAGGGGCAGGCCTGCGGGGCCGTCACATAGAACTGGGGCGCGATGGGAAGCGTGTGACGCATGGCAGGGTCGGGACAGAAACCGCCGCTACGCTAGCAACAAACACCCCTGCCGCCAAGCGGCTTCATGCTCGGGGGATCAGAAGGTCGCGGGCCGGTTGATCGCCACCGTCCCGGCCAGCCGGTCGGCCAGACCGCGGCCGCGGTCGTCGGTCAGCATCAGCGCGATCGAGATCACCTGCGGCATCACGAAGGCCATGGTCAGCGAATAGGCCAGCGTATGGGCAAAGGCCGCGCTGCGGTCCAGCCGACCGCCGTCCAGGCCGCGCAGCTCGATCGCCATCAGCCGCATCCCCCAGGTGGCCGACCCGCGTGCGATGGTGACCCAGCGATAGACGAAGCCCACCGTCAGATACAGCAGCGGAAAGAAGAACAGCCCCGTGAAGGCCGTTAGCGGCACGACCAGCGCGCACAGAACGACGATCACCACGCTGTCGGCCAGCGAGGCGCCCAGCCGCTTGACCGGGACATGTTCATAGAAGTCGGCCTGGAAATGCGGGTCGGGCAGGGCGTGCATCGCGGCATCCGGTCAGGGGGGCAGGGCAGGGGGCAGGCCAAGTGGACGGA
>JACXUX010000002.1 GCA_014763725.1 Rhodobacterales bacterium | reverse complement strand
CGCGCCTGAAACCGCCCCCTTGCGCCGGGCGACCGTATGGCCTAATCACAACCGACCTCACGATAAAGGCGGGTTGGCGGAGAGGTTACGCAGCGGATTGCAAATCCGTGTAGACCGGTTCGATTCCGGTACCCGCCTCCAGTTCCCTCAAGGACTTGCTCAGAAAGACAGGGAACCGGCCCCGCGGCGGCGGTCAGTCGGGCCGGTCCGTGGGGATCCGCGGGTCCAGCGCGTGGCCCGAGGCCGGGCCGCGAAGGGGCTGGATCAGCATCCGGTCCAGCCACAGGTCGCGGCGGGTGCGGAACTGTTCGATGCCGATCTCCATCCCCTGATGGCCGCGGGCGGGCTGGGGGACATGGGTGCCCAGCAACCTGTCCCACCAGGGCAGGTTGAAGCCGTAGTTGGAATTCGTCTCGCGCGGGTCGACGGAATGGTGCACGCGGTGCATGTCGGGGGTGACGACGAACAGACGCAGCACCCGGTCCACCCGCTGCGGCAGGGCGATGTTGGCGTGGTTGAACAGCGCGGTGGCGTTCAGGATCACCTCGAACAGCAGCACGGCCACCGCCGACGGGCCCAGGGCCGCGACGACGGCCAGCTTCAGACCCATCGAGATCACGATCGCGACCGGATGGAACCGCAGCCCCGTGGTGGCGTCGAATTCAAGGTCTGCATGGTGCATCCGGTGCAGCCGCCACAGCCCCGGCACCGCGTGAAACATCACATTCTGCAGATAGATCACCAGATCCAGCAGCAGCATCGAGACGACGATGGCGACCCAGGGCACCACGTCGAGGTTGTTGAACAGGCCCCAGCCGCGCTCCTGCCCCAGGACGGCCAGACCCACCGCCAGGATCGGAAAGGTCAGCCGCAGGATTGCGGTATCGACCACCACCAGCGCCAGAATGTTGGTCCAGCGCAGGACGCGCGGGATTTCCTGCCGACGACGGGGGGCGGCGACCTCCCACAGGGCCATGGCCGCCAGCACGCCCAGAAAGGCGGTCAGGCGGATCGTCAGTTCGGGGGCAAGCAGGATGTCGGGCATGGGTCGGGCCCCCGGGGCTTGCGGCACGCGATCGGGCCGCTATTATTCAACCACTCGCTTGAACGACATTAGCCCCGAGAGGTCCCGTGTCAACCAGTCCGAAATCCGCCCTCCTTGCGGAATATGCCCTGGTCGCGCGCGCCCTGTCGGCGCCGGCGCGGCTGATGCTGCTGGAGCAGCTGGCGCAGGCCGAACGGGGGGTGGACTCGCTGGCGGAAAAGACCGGGCTGACCGTCGCCAACTGTTCGCAGCATCTGCAGCAGCTGCGCCGCGCCGGGCTGGTCACCAGCCGGCGCGACGGCAAGGCGGTGATCTACCGGCTGACCGATGCGCGCACGCTGGACCTGATGGACCTGCTGCGGCTGATTGCCGAGCGCAATCTGGCACAGGTCGACCGCATCCTGCGCGGCCTGTCGGGCGGGGCCGAGGCGCCCGAACCCGTCAGCCGCGCCGATCTGGCCCAGCGGCTGGCCGAGGGCGCGGTCACCGTGCTGGATGTGCGTCCGGCCGACGAATATGCGGCGGGCCATATTCCGGGCGCGATCCACGCGACGCTGGCCGACCTGGACCGGATCCTGCCCGCGCTGCCGCCGGGGGCCGAGATCGTCGCCTGTTGCCGCGGCCCCTACTGCCTGTATGCGCACCAGGCCGTGGCCGCGCTGCGCCGGCAGGGCCTGAACGCCCGGCGGCTGGAGGGCGGGCTGCCCGAATGGCGCGCCGAGGGGCGGGCGGTCGCGACAGCAGGGTGACCGGCGGCGGGGCGCCAGCCCCCTGCCCCCGCCCGGCCGGTTGCCGTTCCGGGGCGATGCCGGCATATGGGGCGCACCAGACAGGGGGCGGTCGGTGACAGGCTTGGCCAGACGCAGCATCGAGGATCTTGCACAGGACATGCGACTGAACGCGGCCGCCTTCATCGTCACGATCTATGGCGATGTCGTCGTGCCGCGGGGCGGTGTGCTTTGGACGGGCACGCTGATCGACCTTTGCGGCCGGGTGGGGATCAATGAATCGCTGGTGCGCACGGCGGTGTCGCGTCTGGTCGCGGCCTCGCAGCTGACGGGCGAACGGATCGGCCGGCGCAGCTATTACCGGCTGCGCAGCTCGGCTCTGGCTGCCTTCAGCGAGGCGGCCGACCTGCTGTATGGCCCCGACCGGCCGGCCAGCGGCTGGCAGATCCTGCACGCCCCCGACCTGCGCCCCGAGGATGCGCGGCGCCAGCGCATGGGCCACATGGGCGGGCAGGTCTTCATCCGCCCCGACCGCGGCCAGCCCCTGCCCCCGGGCGCGCTGGTCTTTCACGCCGAGCCGCTGACCCCCGATGCGGCGCTGGCCGGGTTCTGGGACCTGCGGGCGCTGCGCGACGGCTATGCAGGCTTCATGGCGCTGTTCGACGGCATCGACCCCGCCGCGCTGACCGGGGCCGAGGCGCTGGCCGCGCGGCTGCTGCTGGTGCATGCCTATCGCTTCGTGCTGCTGCGCGACCCGCGCCTGCCCGCGGGGCACCTGCCGGCCGACTGGAACGGGCCGCAGGCGCGCGCGCTGTTCCGCAGGCTCTACCTGGGCCTGACCCCCGCGGCGCAGGCCCATGTCGCGGCCAGCTGCGAAGGGGCCGACGGGTTCCTGCCGGCCGAGACCGAGGCCACCGCCCGGCGCCGCGCCGGCCTGCTGCACGCCGCCTGATCCCCCGTGACCCGCCGATTTTCCCGCGAAAATCCGCAGGCGGCAAAACATCACACGAATGGCGAAATTTCTGCTTTGCGTGTGACGCTTTGCGATGTATACGTTGACCGATCGGTCGGCGAATGAGGAATCGCCGGCCCTCTGCACAGACAGCGAGGGGGAAGGATGCGCGACGCCTTCATTTGCGATGCGGTCAGGACGCCCGTGGGGCGTTATGGCGGTGCTCTGGCCCAGGTGCGGGCCGACGATCTGGCGGCCGAACCGCTGAAGGCGCTGATGGCGCGCAATCCCGGTGTGGACTGGTCCGCGGTCGACGACCTGATCTACGGCTGCGCCAACCAGGCGGGCGAGGACAACCGCAACGTCGGCCGCATGGCCGTGCTGCTGGCCGGCATGCCGATCGGCGTGCCGGGCACCACGGTCAACCGGCTGTGCGGGTCGGGGATGGATGCCGTGGGCCTTGCCGCGCGGTCCATCAAGGCGGGCGACTGCGACTTCGTCATCGCCGGCGGGGTCGAGAGCATGAGCCGCGCCCCCTTCGTGATGCCCAAGGCCGAAAGCGCCTTTTCGCGGTCGAACGCGGTCCATGACACCACGATCGGCTGGCGCTTCGTGAACCCGAAGATGCAGGCGCAGTTCGGCGTCGATTCCATGCCGCAGACGGCCGACAACGTGGCGGCCGACTTCGGCATCAGCCGCGCCGACCAGGATGCCTTTGCCGTCCGGTCGCAGGCCCGCTGGGCCGCGGCCCAGGCGGCGGGAATCTTCCGGGACGAGATCGTGCCCGTGATCATCCCCCAGAAAAAGGGCGATCCGGTCGTCGTCGACACCGACGAACACCCCCGCCCCGGCACGACCGTCGAACAGCTGGCCCGGCTGAAGGGCGTGAACGGCCCCGACCTGTCGGTGACCGCGGGCAATGCCTCGGGCGTGAACGACGGCGCGGCAGCGCTGGCCATCCTGTCGGAACAGGCCGCCGCGGCCCAGGGCCTGACGCCGCGGGCGCGCATCGTTGCCATGGCGGCGGCGGGGGTCGCGCCGCGGATCATGGGCATCGGCCCCGCGCCCGCCGCGCGCAAGGTGCTGGCCCGGTCGGGCCTGACGCTCGACCAGATGGATGTGATCGAACTGAACGAGGCCTTTGCCAGCCAGGCGCTGGCCACGCTGCGCGATCTGGGCCTGCCCGATGACGCGCCGCATGTGAACCCCAACGGCGGCGCCATCGCCATGGGCCACCCGCTGGGCATGTCGGGGGCGCGCCTTGTCACCACCGCGATGTATCATCTGCACCGCACCGGCGGGCGCTATGCGCTGTGCACCATGTGCATCGGCGTGGGCCAGGGCATCGCGATCATCCTCGAACGCGTCTGAACACCAGGGAGAAGCACGCCATGTATGCACAGATGGTCAAGGCCGAGGGCGCCAAGTCCCGCGACGAGATGTCGGACCAGGAACGCGCCTTCCAGGACCGCATCGACCGGGGCGAGAAGATCGAGCCCAAGGAATGGATGCCCGAAGGCTATCGCAAGACGCTGATCCGCCAGATCGGCCAGCACGCCCATTCGGAAATCGTGGGCCAACTGCCCGAAGGCAACTGGATCACCCGCGCGCCCACGCTGGAACGCAAGGCGATCCTGCTGGCCAAGGTGCAGGACGAGGCGGGGCATGGCCTCTATCTCTATTCCGCCGCCGAGACGCTTGGGATCAGCCGGGACGAGCTGCTGGAACAGCTGCACAACGGCCGCATGAAGTATTCGTCGATCTTCAACTATCCCACGCTGACCTGGGCCGACATCGGCACCGTGGGCTGGCTGGTCGACGGCGCCGCGATCATGAACCAGGTGCAGTTGCAGAAGACGTCCTACGGCCCCTACAGCCGCGCGATGATCCGCATCTGCAAGGAAGAGTCGTTCCACCAGCGTCAGGGCTACGACATCCTGATGAAGATGTGCCTGCAGGGCACACCGGAACAGAAGGAGATGGCCCAGGACGCCCTGAACCGCTTCTGGTATCCGTCGCTGATGATGTTCGGCCCGTCCGACAAGGACAGCGTCCATTCCGCGCAGTCGATGCAGTGGAAGATCAAGATCAACACCAATGACGAACTGCGCCAGAAGTTCGTCGACCAGACCGTGCCCCAGGCCGAATACCTGGGCCTGACCATCCCCGACCCGAACCTGCGGTGGAACGAGGAAAAGGGCGGCTACGACTTCAGCGAACCGGACTGGGACGAATTCTTCCAGGTGATCAACGGCAACGGCCCCTGCAACGCCGAACGGCTGCAGGCCCGGGTCGACGCCTGGGAAGACGGCGCCTGGTTCCGCGAGGGGCTGATGGCCCATGCCCGCAAGCAGGACGCCCGCCGCGCCGCCGCGCGCCTGGCCGCCGAGTGACCGACCGGCGGGCGCCGCCGCCGCCCGCTCCACCCCAAGCCCGATCCGGGAGGAGAAACCGATGTCCAGCGAATGGCCCCTGTGGGAAGTCTTCATCCGCGGCCAGCATGGCCTGAACCACCGCCATGTCGGCAGCCTGCACGCCCCCGACGCCGAAATGGCGATCTGCAACGCCCGCGACGTCTATACCCGCCGCAATGAGGGCGTGTCGATCTGGGTGGTGAAATCGAACGACATCACCGCCTCGGCGCCCTCGGACAAGGGCCCGCTGTTCGAGCCGTCGAATTCCAAGGTCTATCGTCACCCGACCTTCTTCGACATCCCGTCCGAAGTGGGGCACATGTGATGACCGGCGCGGCTGTGGCGGTCGATCAGGCCGCGTATTTCGACTGGCTGTGCCGGATGGGCGACAACTGCCTGATCCTGGGCCACCGCGTGTCCGAATGGTGCGGCCATTCCCCGGTGCTCGAGGAAGACATCGCCCTGGCCAACACCGCGCTGGACCTGATCGGCCAGACGCAGCTGTGGCTGGGCCTGGCGGGCGAGGTCGAGGGCAAGGGCCGCACCGCCGACCGGCTGGCCTATTTCCGCGACGCGGCCCAGTTCCGCAACGTGCTGCTGGTCGAACGCCCGAACGGCGATTTCGGCACCACGCTGATGCGCCAGTTCCTGTTCGACGCCTGGCATATGGAGATGCTGCGCGCGCTGCAGCGGTCCGCCGACCCCCGCGTGGCCGAAATCGCGGCCAAGGCTGCGAAAGAGGTCGCCTATCACCTGGAACGGTCGGCCGATCTGGTGATCCGTCTGGGCGACGGCACCGAGGAAAGCCACGCCCGGATGCAGAAGGCGCTGGACGCGCTCTATCCCTATACGGGCGAGATGTTCCTGGCCGATGCAGTGGATCAGGCCATGGCCGAGGCCGGCATCGCTCCCGATCCGGCCGATCTGCGCGCCGCCTGGGACCGCACCGTGGGTCAGGTGATGGCCGAGGCCACGCTGCGCCTGCCCGACGGCAGCTTCCAGCACCGGGGCGGCAAGACCGGCCGGCATACCGAGGCGCTGGGCTTCATCCTGGCCGACATGCAGTTCCTGCAGCGGGCCTATCCCGGCGGCGTCTGGTAGGCCATGGCAACCCCGGCGCCCCCCGAACTGGCCCAGGTCTGGCACTGGCTGTCGCAGGTGCCCGACCCCGAGATCCCGGCCATCAGCCTGACCGACCTTGGCATCATCCGCGATGTGCAATGGCAGGGCGACACGCTGGTCGTCACCGTCACGCCCACCTATTCGGGCTGTCCGGCCACCACGGTGATCAACCTGGACATCGAGGCGGCGCTGCGGTCGCACGGGGTCGAAAAGCTGCGCCTGGAACGGCGCCTGTCGCCGCCCTGGACGACCGACTGGATCACGGCCGAGGGGCGCGACAAGCTGCGCGCCTATGGCATCGCGCCCCCGGTGGACGGCACCGCCGCCGACGGCCGCCTGGCGGGGCGCATCGCGCGGCTGGCGGGGACCTCGAACCTGGTGATCGCCTGCCCGCACTGCGGCTCGACCGCGACCGAACGGGTCAGCCAGTTCGGATCGACCCCCTGCAAGGCCAGCTGGCGCTGCACCGCCTGTCTGGAACCCTTCGACTACTTCAAATGCATCTGAGGATGCGCCCGATGCCCAGACATTCCGGGAGGACCCCATGTCTCGCTTTCATCCGCTGAAGGTCACCGAGGTGCGGCGCGAAACCCGCGACGCCGTGGTGGTGACGCTGGCCCCGCGCGACGAGGATCGCGCGCTGTTCGACTTTACCCAGGGCCAGTACCTGACCTTTCGCCGCACCTTCGACGGCGAGGAACTGCGCCGGTCCTATTCGATCTGCGCCGGCCGCAACGAAGGCGTGCTGAAGGTCGGCATCAAGCGGGTGGACGGCGGCACCTTCAGCACCTGGGCCAACGAAAACCTGGCCCCCGGCGACGAGATCGAGGCGATGCCCCCGATGGGCAAGTTCCACACCCCGATCGACGCCGCGGCCGAACGGCACTACCTGGGCTTTGCCGGCGGGTCGGGGATCACCCCGGTGCTGTCGATCATCAAGACCGTGCTGACCGAAGAGCCGCGGTCGCGCTTCACGCTGGTCTATGCCAACCGCGCCATCAGCACGATCATGTTCCGCGAGGAGCTGGAGGATCTGAAGAACACCCATCTGGGCCGGCTGTCGGTGATCCATGTGCTGGAATCCGAGGCGCAGGACATCGACCTGTTCACCGGCCGCATCGACGCGGCCAAGATGCAGGCCCTGTTCTCCGGCTGGATCGACCCGAAATCGGTCGACACCGCCTTCATCTGCGGGCCCGAACCGATGATGCTGGCCATCGCGGCGTCCCTGCGCGATCACGGTCTGACCGACGCACAGATCAAGTTCGAACTGTTCGCCAGCAGCCAGCCGGGGCGGGCCAGGGCGCGGCCCGTGGCCCGGGCCGACCTGGCCGGGGGCGATGCCACCGCGGCCACCGTCACGCTGGACGGCACGACCCGCAGCTTCCAGATGCCGCGCCAGGGGCAGAGCATCCTGGACGCCGCGCTGGAAAACGCGCTGGACGCCCCCTATTCCTGCAAGGCCGGCGTCTGTTCCACCTGCCGCTGCAAGGTGATCGAGGGCGAGGTCGAGATGATGACCAATCACGCCCTGGAAGACTACGAGGTGCGCGCCGGCTACGTCCTGTCCTGCCAGAGCTTTCCGACGACAGACCGCGTCGTCGTCACCTTCGATGAATGAGGGCCGCACGATGACCGACACGATGAACATCGACGACTACCTGGCCCAGGGTGGAGTGCTGACCTCGCCCGGCAATGTGCCCGCGCGCTATCGCGGGGAACTGCTGCGGCTGATGGCGTCCTTTGTCGACAGCGAACTTGCGGCCTCGGCCGGGTTCGCCGCCGCGATCAACCTGGCGCCCGGCATCAAGGAACGCATCGCCGCCAGCCGGATCACGCTGGAAAAGGCCGACCATGCCGAACGGGTGCTGGGCGTGATGGCCGATTTCGGCACCGATGCCGCGCGCTATCAGCGCCAGCACGACTGGGCCGCCCGCGTGGCCCGCGATGCCGACCTGGGCACGACACGCACGGGCGGCGACATGCGGCTGTCGGTCTTTCACTATCCCATCACCGGCTGGGCCGATGCGGTGGCGATGAACGTGCTGATGGGGCTGGCCACCGGCGTGCAGATGACCGAACTGACCCGCGTGTCCTATGCCCCCCTCGCCGAGGTGTTCCGCGAGATCGCCCCGCGCGAGGCGCGCCATGCCGAACTGGGGATCGAGGGGCTGGACCGTCTGGCCGCGACCGCCGAGGGGCGGGATCAGCTGCGCGCATCGCTGGCCTACTGGCAGCCGCGGGTGGCCGCGACCTTTGGCCTGGCGGCCTCGCCGCGCCATGCCCTGCTGGCCCGCATGGGCCTGCGCCACCAGACGAACGAGGCGCTGCTGGCGCGCTGGCAGACCCTGGTGGCCGAAACGCTGGGCCCGCTGGGTCTGGCCTGACCCCGCCCCGGGGGTGCGCGGCCCGCGCGCGCCCCTCGAACCGATCCGAACTGACGCAAGGACCCTGCCCATGACCACCCCGGCCCGCCCCCCGCGCCGTCTGGAAAGCTTTGTCTCTGGCCGCTGGACGCCCGGCGCCCGCGACGGCGTCCCCCTGCGCGATGCCGCCACGGGTGCCGTGGTCGCCACCATCGATTCCTCGGGGCTCGACTTTGCCGGCGCGCTGGACTGGGGCCGCCGGGTCGGGGGGCCGAAGCTGCGCGCGATGTCCTTTCACGACCGGGCCGCGATGCTCAAGGCGCTGGGCCTGCGGCTGATGGAGATGAAGGAAGACTTCTACACCGAAAGCCTGCACACCGGCGCCACCCGGTCCGACGGCTGGATCGACATCGAGGGCGGCATCGGCACGATGCTGACCTTCGCCTCGGCCGCGCGGCGGGAACTGCCCAACACCCGCGTGCTGACCGAAGGCGCTGTCGAGCCGCTGTCGCGGGACGGCAGTTTCGCCGCCCAGCACATCCTGACCCCGCTGCACGGCGTGGCGGTGCATATCAACGCCTTCAACTTCCCCGTCTGGGGGATGCTGGAAAAGATCGCCCCCAGCCTGCTGGCCGGCGTGCCCTGCCTGGTCAAGCCGGCCAGCCAGACCGCCTATCTGACCGAACTGGTGGTGCGGCGGATCCTCGACACGGAGATCCTGCCCGAGGGCGCGCTGCAGCTGATCTGCGGGTCGGTGGGCGACCTGCTGGATCATGTGACCGGTCAGGATGCGGTGACCTTCACCGGATCGGCCTGGACCGGGCGCAAGCTGAAATCCCATCCGGCGGTGGTGGACAATTCCGTCCGCTTCACGATGGAGGCCGACAGCCTGAACGCCTGCATCCTGGGGCCCGATGCCGCGCCCGGCACGCCGGAATTCGACCTGTTCCTGCGCGAGGTGACGCGCGAGATGACGGCCAAGGCCGGGCAGAAATGCACCGCGATCCGCCGCGTCTTCGTCCCGCGCGCGCAGGTGGAGGCGGTGATCGCCGCGCTGCGCGACCGGCTGGAGCGCACGGCCCTGGGCCTGCCGGGCGAGGAGGCAACCCGCATGGGCCCGCTGGCCAGCCTGGATCAGCGGGACGAGGTGCGCGCCCGCATCCGCGAACTGTCGGCCGATGCGCAGATCGTGGCGGGCGATCCCGACACGGTGCGCCTGGCGTCGGGCGATGCGCAGGCGGGGGCCTATCTGAACCCGGTGCTTCTGTATTGCGACCGCCCCCACGCCGCCCGCGCCGTGCATGATGTCGAGGCCTTCGGCCCCGTGTCCACCGTCATGCCCTATGACGATCTGGATGAGGCCGTGGCGCTTGCCGCGCGCGGCAAGGGGTCGCTGGTGTCGTCGGTTTTCACCGACGATCCGGCGGTGGCCCAGGCAGCGGTGCTGGGGCTGGCGCCCTTCCACGGCCGGGTCATGATCGGCAATCGCGCCTCGGCCAAGTCCTCGACCGGGCACGGCTCGCCGCTGGCACCGCTGGTCCATGGCGGGCCGGGCCGCGCCGGCGGCGGCGAGGAGATGGGCGGGATGCGTGGCGTGCGCCACTACATGCAGCGCACCGCCGTCCAGGGCAGCCCGCGGCTGCTGTCGGCGGTCACCGGCCGCTGGATCGAGGGGGCCGAGGTGAACCACGGCATCCACCCCTTCCGCAAGTCGCTGGCCGAGCTGCGGATCGGCGACCAGCTGGTCACCGCCACGCGGCAGGTGACGCAAGAGGATGTGGAACATTTCGCCCGGTTCACCGGCGACACCTTCTATGCCCACATGGACCGCGAGGCCGCGCGGGCCAACCCGTTCTTCGACGACCGCGTGGCGCATGGCTATCTGATCGCGTCCTTTGCCGCGGGGCTGTTCGTCGATCCCGCGCCCGGGCCGGTGCTGGCCAACTATGGCGTGGACAACCTGCGCTTTCTGACGCCGGTCTATTTCGGCGACACGCTGCAGGTCCGGCTGACCTGCAAGGAGATCAACCCCCGCGCCAATGCCGACCATGGCGAGGTGCGCTGGGACTGCCAGGTGACCAAGCAGACGGGCCAGGTGGTCGCGCAATACGACGTGCTGACCATGGTGGCCAAGGTCTGGCCCCCCGCCGCGACCCCGGCACAGGCCGCGTCCTGATGGGCCGCATCTATGCCTGGGACGGCATCGTGCCGGTGGTGGACCCTAAGGCCTTTGTCCACCCCGAGGCGGTGGTGATCGGCGACGTGCTGATCGGGCCGGCCTGCTATGTCGGGCCCGGCGCCGTCCTGCGCGGCGATTTCGGCCGCATCGTGATGGACCAGGGCAGCAACCTGCAGGAAACCTGCGTCGTCCACGCCTTCCCCGGCCGCGACGTGGTGATCGGGGCGGCGGGCCACATCGGCCACGGCGCCGTCCTGCACGGCTGCCGGATCGGGCAGAACGCCATGGTGGGCATGAACGCCGTGGTGATGGACGAGGCGGTCGTGGGCGAACACAGCATCGTCGCCGCGCTGGCCTTCGTGAAGGCGGGCGCGGTGATCCCGCCGCGCAGCCTGGCGGTGGGCAGCCCCGCCCGGGTGACGCGCGAGCTGTCCGAGGACGAGATCGCCTGGAAATCGCAGGGCACCGCGATCTATCAGCGTCTGGCTCTCGAGGCGCGCGACCGCCTGCGCCCGGCCATGCCGCTGGCTGCGCCCGAACCGGGCCGCCGCCGCGCGCAGGCGCCCGATTACGACCCCAGGATCCTGTCGCGCCTGGGGCGCGCGGGCTAGGGGCGCGGCGGGACTTGCGCGCGGCCCGCAACCTGCCAGTCTGCCCCCGTCCGCAGCACCGGAGCCGCCATGACCGAGCTTGTCCTTTACGGCCACCCCGACTCGGGCCACGCCTGCAAGGTCGCGCTGGCCCTTGCGCTGGCGGGCCAGCCGCACCGCAGGGTGTGGGTCGACATCTGGGCCGATCCGGCCACGCGGCCGGCCGATTTCCTGGCTGGCAGCCCCTTTGCCGAGGTGCCGCTGCTGCGGATCGACGGGGTGCCGCTGGTCCAGTCGGGGGCGATCCTGCTTGAGCTGGCCGCCCGCCTTGCCTGTCTGGGCGGCGAGACGCCCGAGGGCCTGCGCCGCGGCCGCGAACTTCTGATGTGGGAGGCCAACCGCCTCGGCATGTGCCTGCCACAACTGAAAGAGGCCCGGCGCACCGGCGGCGCGGGCTTTCCGCCCGGCGCGGTCGACTGGCTGCGGATGCGCCATGCGGCCGACTGCGCGCGCTTTGCCGCGCTGCCGGGCGACGGGCCCTTCTTCCACGGTGCGGCCCCCGGGATCGGCGACTGCGCGATCTGGGGCTATGCCCAGTGGCTGGACGCGGCCGGGGTCGCCCCGACGCCGGTGATGCAGACCTGGCTGGACCGGATGCGCGCCCTGCCGGCGATGCGGCCCCCGGCCGGGTTCTTTGCCCCCGGGGCCTAGCGGACAGCCTTGATCCCTTCCAGGATGAGGGTGGTGGCCACGTCGGCATAATCCTCGCGGCTGATGCGGCCGCCGTCGCGGAACCACATGTAGACCCAGTTCATCATGCCGAACAGCGACATGGTGACGGGCATCAGCAAGGGCCGTTCGCGGCTGTTCAGGCCGGGGTTCACCTGGTCCAGCACGGACGAGAAGCGCCGCACGATGCGGCGTTCGAGGGCGGTGATCTCGGCCTTCTGGTCGTCGGACAGCGCGGCGGTGGCGTTCAGCTGCACCTTGTGCTGGTTGTCGGCGCCGCGATAGTTTTCCAGCACCGTGCCCACCAGCTTGCGCAGCCGCTTCTCGGGCGGCAGAGCGGGGTCGTCGGCCTCGTCGATCGCGGCCTCCAGCCCCTCGAGATGGGTCATGATGATCGCGAAGATCAGCGCATCCTTGCTGGGGTAGTAGTGGTAGAGCAGCGCCTTGGACACCTGGGCCACGGTCGCGATCTGCGACATCGACGCCTTTTCCATGCCCTGTTCGGCAAAGACCCGGGCCGCCTTGTCCAGGATGCCGCGCTGCTTTTCTTCGAAGTCTGCCGCCCGTGTCCGAGCCATGTTGTTCTTCCTGTCGCTGCCCGCAAGAAAGGGCCGTTGGCGCCCCTTGTATCGCAGGCCAGCCCAAGTGTCACCGACCGGACGGTCAGCTTTTGGGTCGGTTGTCCACGACCCGTTTCGCCTTGCCTTCGGAACGGGCGATTGCATTCGGGTCGGTCACGTTGATCCGGGTCGACACGCCGACGATGGCCTTGATGTGATGCGCCAGTTCCTTGGCCGACCTGGCCCGGGCAGCGTCGTCGACCATGTCGGGGGTGCATTCGACATGGACGGTCATGTTGTCCATCCGGCCTTCGCGCGTCAGCTCGATCTGGAAATGCGGGGCCAGGCCGCGGCATTTCAGGATCTGTTCCTCGATCTGGGTGGGGAAGACGTTCACGCCGCGCAGGATGATCATGTCGTCGCTGCGGCCGGTGATCTTCTCGATCCGCCGCATCGACCGCGCGGTGCCCGGTAACAGGCGCGTCAGGTCGCGGGTGCGATAGCGCACCATCGGCAGGCCTTCCTTGGTCAGCGTGGTGAACACAAGTTCGCCCATCTGGCCGTCGGGCAGCGGGTCACCCGTCACGGGGTCGATGATCTCGGGGTAGAAGTGGTCTTCCCAGATGTGCAGGCCGTCCTTGGTTTCCACGCATTCCTGCGCGACGCCGGGGCCCATGATTTCCGACAGGCCGTAGATGTCGACGGCATGCATGTCGAAGGCCTCCTCGATTTCCTGGCGCATGGCATTGGTCCAGGGTTCGGCGCCGAAGATGCCGACCTTCAGCGAGGATTGCCGCGGGTCCAGGCCCTGGCGGCGGAACTCGTCCAGGATCGACAGCATGTAGGACGGCGTGACCATGATGATCTGCGGCTGGAAGTCGGTGATCAGCGTCACCTGCCGTTCGGTCTGCCCGCCCGAGATCGGCACCACCGTGCAGCCCAGCCGTTCCGCGCCGTAATGCGCGCCCAGGCCCCCGGTGAACAGGCCATAGCCATAGGCGTTGTGCAGCATGTCGCCCGGCCGGCCGCCGGCGGCGCGGATCGACCGCGCGATCAGGTTGGCCCAGACGTCGATGTCGGCCGCCGTGTAACCCACGACCGTGGGCTTGCCCGTGGTGCCCGACGACGCGTGCACCCGCACCAGCCGGTTGCGCGGCACGGCGAACATCCCGAAGGGATAGGTGTCGCGCAGGTCCTGCTTCGTCGTGAAGGGGAACTTCGCGATGTCCTTCAGCGACTTCAGGTCCTCGGGGTGGACATCGTGCGCGATGAACCGGTTGCGGTAGAAGGCCGAGTTTTCATAGGCGTGCTTCAGCGACCGCTTCATGCGGTGGAACTGCAGCGCCTCGATCTCGTCGCGCGAGGCGATCTCGATCGGATCCAGGTCCTGCTTGCGGGGGGTAAGGTCTTCCACGGTGTCCTCCCTTGGAAACGATGCGCCGGTCAGTCCCCGACCGGAAGATGGGTGCCCTTGACTGTGCGCGAATGGCCGCGGAATTCGGCCACATGCACGCCGTCCTGATTGGTGACGCGGATGTCGTAGAGCCCCGACCGCCCCTGGCGCGACACCTCGCGCGCCACGGCGGTCAGCCGGTCGCCCAGGTGCGCGGGGGCCAGAAAGGTGATCGCGGCGTGCTGGCCCACGGTGCGCTGGTTATAGGCGTTGCAGGCAAAGGCAAAGGCGCTGTCGGCCAGGATGAAGATATAGCCGCCGTGGCAGGTGCCGTGGCCGTTCGACATCGTGTCGGTCACGGTCATGGTCAGCCGCGCCTCGCCCGGGGCCACATGGTCCAGCACCATCCCCAGCCGCTGGCTGGTCGAATCGCCGTCCCACAGCGCGCGGGCCGAGGCTTCGGCCAGTTCCTGCGGGGTCATCTGGCTGGCCGGTTTCATTTCCCCGTGAACTCCGCCTTGCGTTTTTCCAGGAAGGCGGTGACGCCTTCGGCATAATCGGCGCTGTGGCCGGCGATGCGCTGCAGGTCACGTTCCATGTCCAGCTGTTCGTCCAGGCTGTTGACCGCCGCGGCCTGGATCAGCCGCTTGGTCAGGCCAAGGCCCAGCGTCGGCCCCGCGGCCAGCGATGCGGCCAGCGCCTGGGCCTCGGCCGGCAGGTCGGCATCCTCGACCGCCTTCCAGATCAGGCCCCAGTCGGCGGCCTTTTCGGCGGGCAGCGGTTCGGCCGTCAGCGCCAGCGCCTTGGCGCGCGGCTCGCCCAGGATGCGCGCCAGGCTCCAGCTGCCGCCGGCATCGGGAATCAGCCCGATCCTGGCAAAGGACTGGATGAATTTCGCCGATTTCGCCGCCAGCACGATGTCGCAGGCCAGCGCGATATTGGCCCCTGCCCCCGCCGCCACCCCGTTCACGGCGCAGACGACCGGCTTTTCCAGGCTGCGAAGCAGCCGCAGGGTCGGATTGTAGAAGGTTTCCAGCGTCTGGCCCAGGTCGGGCGCGGGCCCGCCCCGGCGCGGGTCGCGGTCGCCCAGGTCCTGCCCCGCACAGAAGCCGCGCCCCGCACCGGTCAGCAACACGGCGCGCACCGCGGCATCGTCATGCGCACGGGCGATCTGGGCGCGCAGGGCCAGATGCATCTCTTCGTTGAAGGAATTCAGCTTGTCGGGCCGGTTCAGCGTCAGGCGCAGGACACCGGACTGCAGTGTCGCCAGGACGGTTTCGGATGCGGTCATGGTTCAGGTCTCCCCGTCCGGATCTTTTGCCGGACGCCCTGAAAAATCTCTTGCATAAACCGACCGGCCGGTCAATGATAAACCTGCCGGAGCGGAGAGGCCCGGCGGGAGGACTGTCATGCCGGATTTCTTCGACCTTCACCGGCCGACGCTGCAGTCGGCCGTCCGGGCCCTTGCGTCCCGCGAATACTGGACCCCCTACCCCGAGGTGCCCAGCGGCAAGATCTACGGCGAAACCGCCAGGGCCGAGGGCGAGGCCGCCTTTGCCGCGCTGCTGGGGGCGGACTTCGAGCTGCCGGGCCATCCCGGCCAGGGCCGCCTCGGGGCCGAGCTGTCGCCCCACGGCCCCGTCCTGGGCATCCGCTATCCTGCCGCCACGCCCGACGAACTGATCGCCGCCGCGCAGGCCGCAGCCCCGGCGCTGGCCGCCGCCACGCCCGAAACTCGCGTGGGCGCCTGTCTCGAGGCGCTGGCCCGGCTGAACCGGGACAGCTTCCTGATCGGCAATGCCACGATGCACACCACGGGTCAGGCCTTCGCCATGGCCTTCCAGGCGGGCGGGCCGCATGCGCAGGACCGCGGGCTGGAGGCCGTGGCCGCCGCCTGGGCCGAGATGACGCGCTTTGCCCCGACCGCGCGCTGGGAAAAGCCGCAGGGCAAGGCCGCGCCCATCGTGCTGCACAAGACCTGGACGCTGCGGCCCGCGGGGATCGCGCTGACCATCGGCTGCAACACCTTTCCGACGTGGAATTCCTATCCCGGGCTGTTCGCCAGCCTGGCCACCGGCAACCCGGTGATCGTGAAGCCGCATCCCCGCGCCATCCTGCCGCTGGCGCTGACCGTGCGCATCCTGCGCCAGGTGCTGGCCGAGGCCGGGCTGCCCGCCGATGCCGTCCTGCTGGCGGTGGACGAACCGGGGGCCGAGGTGACCCGCGAACTGGCCACCCGCCCCGAGGTCAGGCTGATCGACTATACCGGGTCGTCCGCCTTCGGCGACTGGCTGCGCGACAACGCCCGCCAGGCCCAGCTGTTCACCGAGGAAACCGGCGTGAACAGCGTGGTGATCGCGGCCACGCCCGATCTGGACGGGATGTGCGCGAACCTGGCCTTTGCGCTGTCGCTCTATTCCGGCCAGATGTGCACCTCGCCGCAGAACATCTACATCCCCGCGGGCGGGATCGAGACCGACAAGGGCCACAGGTCCGCGGACGAGGTCGCCGCCGCGCTGGTCGCCGCCATCGACGCCCTGCTGTCCGACCCCGCCCGTGCCGCCGGCATCTGCGGCGCGATCGCCAATCCCGCCACGGCCGACCGCGCCCGCACCATGGCGCAGCGGGGCCGCGTCCTGCGCGCGGGTGTGACGGCAGGTGAGGCAGGGCCGCTGGTGCTGGCGGTCAAGGCGGGCGATGCCGTCGCGGCGCAGGAATGCTTCGGCCCCGTGGCCTTTGTCATCGCCACCCCCGACGCCGACAGCGCGATCCGGCAGGCCGCGGACCTCGCCGCGACCAGGGGCGCGATCACCGCCGCGCTCTATGACACCGACGACGCGCGCATCGCCCGGGCCGAGGCCGCCTTTGCCGCGGCGGGCGTCAACCTGTCGGTCAACCTGACCGGCAACATCTACGTCAACCAGTCGGCGGCCTTCAGCGACTTTCACGTCACCGGGGCCAATCCGGCCGGCAATGCCAGCCTGACCGACACCGCCTTTGTCGCCACCCGCTTCCGACGCGTCATGTCGCGGCGGCTGGCGGCCGCCTGAACCCACCATTTCCATCGTTCTCTGGGAGGAGACCATGAAGACCTTTCTGACCACCACCGCGATTGCCGCCTTCGCCCTGGCCGCCCCGGCCATGGCCGAAATCCGCATTGGCGCCTCGCTGTCGGCCACGGGCCCTGCGGCGTTCCTGGGCGACCCGGAACTGAAGACGCTGGAGATGCTGGTCGAGGACCAGAACGCCCGCGGCGGCCTCAACGGCGAACAGATCGAGCTGATCGCCTATGACGACGGCGGCGACCCGAACAAGGCGCGCACCTTCGCCACCCGCCTGATCGAGGATGACGAGGTCGTGGCCATCATCGGCGGCACCACCACCGGCACCACCATGTCGATCCTGTCCGTGGCCGAGGATGCCGAGATCCCCTTCATCTCGCTGGCCGGCGCCATCGACATCATCAGCCCGGTCAAGCCGCACACCTTCAAGACCCCGCACACCGACCGCATGGCCTGCCAGAAGATCTTCGAAGACATGCAGAAGCGCGCCATCGGCAAGATCGGCATGCTGTCGGGCACCGACGGCTTCGGCGCCTCGATGCAGGCGCAGTGCAAGGACGTGGCCCCCGACTACGGGATCGAGATCGTCGCGGACGAAACCTATGATCCCAAGGACGCCGACATGACGGCGCAGCTGACCAAGATCCGCGGCACGGCGGGCGTGCAGGCGATCCTGAACCCCGGCTTCGGCCAGGGCCCCTCGATCGTGACGCGCAACTACCGCCAGCTGGCGATCGACCTGCCCTTCTACCAGTCGCATGGCGTGGCGTCGGACGGGTTCATCGACCTGGCCGGGGCCGAGGCGGCCGAAGGCGTGCGCCTGCCGGGCACCGCGCTGCTGGTGGCCGACCTGCTGGCCGAGAACGACCCGCAGAAGCCGGTCGTCGCCGCCTACAAGGCGATGTTCGAGGAAAAGACCGGCACCCCGGTCGGCACCTTCGGCGGCTATGCGCATGACGCCTGGCTGATCCTGACCGATGCGATCGGCCGCGCGGGTTCGGCCGAACCGGCCGCCATCCGCGACGCGATCGAGGCGACGACGGGCCTGGCCGGCACCACCGGCATCTACAACATGACGCCCGAGGATCACCTGGGCCTCGACCTGTCGGCCTTCCGCTTGCTGGAGATCAAGGGCGGCAAGTGGACGCTGGTCGAGTGACCCGCTGACCCGCTGACCCCCTGCGCCCCCCGGGTCCTCCGGGGGGCCCAGGGTCCGGACACTGGCCCCTTCACGCGGCAAGACTGGGAACGACGATGTCGGAGCTTCTGCAATTCCTGTTTTCAGGGGTGACGGTCGGCGCGGTCTATGCGCTGGTGGCCCTTGGTTTCACCATCATCTACAACGCCTCGGACGTGGTGAACTTCGCCCAGGGCGAATTCGTCATGCTGGGCGGGATGATCACCGTCTTTGCCCATGCGGCGGGCGCGCCGCTGCCGCTGGCCGCGCTGCTGGCCTGCCTTGGCACGGCGGCGCTGGGCGTGGCGATGAACAAGCTGGCGATCGAGCCCGCGCGCGGGGCGCCGGTCGTGTCGCTGGTCATCATCACCATCGGCGCGTCAATCTTCATCCGCGGCGCGGCGCAGCTGGTGTTCGACAAGCAGATCCACAGCTTCCCCGCCTTTTCCGGCGACGATCCGATCCGCATCCTGCAGGCGACGATCCTGCCGCAAAGCCTGTGGGTCATCGCGGGCGCCGTGGCGGTGTTCACCGGCCTGTGGCTGTTCTTCACCCGCACGCTGCTGGGGCGGGCGGTGCTGGCCACGTCGAACAACCGGCTGGCGGCGCAGCTGGTGGGGATCAACACGCCCTTCGTGATGACGCTGTCCTTTGCGCTGTCGGCGGGCATCGGGGCGCTGGCGGGGGTGCTGGTCACGCCGATCACCATGACCTCCTACGACGTGGGCCTGGCGCTGGCGCTGAAGGGTTTTGCCGCCGCCATGCTGGGCGGCATGGGCAACCCCAAGGGCGCGCTGGTGGGCGGGCTGGTGCTGGGCCTGCTGGAGGGGCTGACCGCCGGCTACATCTCGTCGCAATACAAGGACGCGGCGGCCTTCCTGGTGATCCTGGGCGTGCTGTTCTTCCTGCCGCAGGGCCTGTTCGGCCGCAAATCGACCGACCGGGTGTGACCATGCGACTGACCACGAAAACGGCCACGCTGCTGGCGCTGGTGGCGCTGATCGCGCTGGCGCCGCTGTTCTTCCCCTCGGCCTTCTACTACCGCGTGGGGGCGCTGATCTTCGTCAACGGGCTGGCGGTCACCGGCATCGTGATCCTGACCGGCTGGGCGGGGCAGATCAGCCTGGGGCACGCGGGCTTTGCCGGGATCGGGGCCTATGCCTGCGCGCTGGCTCCCGTCCACCTGGGCCTGCACCCGGCGCTGGCGATCCTGCTGGGCGCCGGGGTCTCGGCCGTGCTGGCCTGGCTGGTCGGTCGGCCGATCCTGCGGCTGAAGGGCTATTACCTGGGCGTCGCCTCGCTGGGGATGGGCATCCTGATTTCCATGGTGCTGAACAACGAACGCGACCTGACGCGCGGCCCCGACGGCATCGACGTGCCCGACCTGGGCCTGCGCGCCGCGCTGAAGACGGCGGGCCTGGACCTGTCGAACGGCGAATTCTGGTATGCCCTGTGCGGGATCGTGCTGGTGCTGGGCGCCTGGCTGGCGCTGAACCTGCATGACAGTCCCACGGGCCGGGCGCTGCGCGCGCTGCACGGGTCCGAGGTCGCCGCCCGCACCGTGGGCATGGACGTGCCGCGGCTGAAGCTGCAGGCCTTCGTCATCTCGGCTGTCTATGCCTCGGTCTCGGGGTCGCTGCTGGCGCTGCAGAACAGGTTCATCACCCCCGATGTCGCGGGCTTCATGCATTCGGTCGAGATGGTGACCATGGCCGTCCTCGGCGGCGTGGGGTCGGTCGCGGGGGCGATCTTCGGCGCCGCGGTGCTGACGCTGCTGCCGCAGATGCTGACCGTGTTTGCCGAATACGAACAGCTGGTGCTGGGTCTGGTGATGGTCCTGGTGATGATCTTCCTGCGCGAAGGGGTCGTGCCCTCGATCCTGCGCAAGCTGCGGGGGACGGGCGAATGACGCTGCTTTCGATCGAGGGCCTGGGCATCACCTTCGGCGGGATCGCTGCGGTCAAGGACGTGTCCTTTTCCGTCCGCCCGGGCGAGATCGTGTCGGTCATCGGACCGAACGGAGCGGGCAAGACCACGCTGTTCAACATGATCTCGGGCGTCTACCGGCCGGGATCGGGCCGCGTGGTCCTGAACGGCGAGGATGTGACCGCCATGTCGCCGCATCTGCTGGCGCGGCGCGGCATGTGCCGGACGTTCCAGAACCTGCAGGTCTTCCAGTCGATGACCGTGCTGGAAAATACCATCGCGGGCTATCACCTGCAGGAAAGCGGGCCGGTGCTGGCCGATCTGCTGCACCTGCCTGCCTCGCGCCGCCGGGCGCGGGCCGCCGAACAGGGCGCGCGCGAGCTGCTGCGCCGCGTGGGCCTGGAACGCGCCGCCGAACGTGAGGCCGGCAGCCTGTCCTACGGGTCGCTCAAGCGGCTTGAAATCGCCCGCGCCATGGCGCTGCAGCCCCGCGTGCTGCTGCTGGACGAACCCGCCGCGGGCTGCAACGCCGTGGAGACCGAGGAAATCGACCACCTGATCGCCGAGATCGCCGCCTCGGGCGTGGCGATCCTGCTGGTGGAACACGACATGAAGATGGTGATGCGGATTTCCAACCACATCGTCGTGCTGGACCATGGCGAAAAGATCGCCGAAGGCGATCCGGCGACCGTCAGCCGCAACCCGGCCGTCATCGCCGCCTATCTGGGGGCCGAACATGCTGCTGGTTGAGGGGCTGCGTGCCCGCTACGGGCGGATCGAGGTGCTGCACGGCATCGACCTGGCCGTGACCTCGGGCGAGATCGTCGCCGTGATCGGGGCCAACGGGGCGGGCAAGACCACGCTCTTGCGCTGTCTGTCGGGGGTGCATCCGGCCTCGGCCGGGGCGATCACCTTCCGCGGGGAACCGCTGGCCGGCGTGCCCCCCTGGCGGCGCGTGGGCCGGGGCCTGGCGCAGTCGCCCGAGGGGCGGCAGATCTTCACCAACCTGACGGTCGAGGAAAACCTGCGCCTGGGCGCCTATCTGTTCGCCGACGACCGGGTGGACAAGGACATGGAGGACGCCTTCGCCATGTTCCCCATCCTGCGGCAGAAGCGGAACCTGGCCGCGGGCGGGCTGTCGGGCGGCCAGCAGCAGATGCTGGCCATGGCGCGGGCGCTGATGGGGCGGCCGTCCTGCCTGCTGCTGGACGAACCGTCCATGGGTCTGGCGCCGATCGTCGTGGCGCAGATCTTCGACGTGGTCCGGGGGCTCAAGGCGCTGGCTGTCACCGTCCTGCTGGTCGAACAGAACGCCTTCGGCGCGCTGAAGATCGCCGACCGCGGCTATGTGATGGAAACCGGCCGCATCACCATGACCGGGCCGGCGGCCGACCTGATCGCCGATCCGCGCATCCGCGAAGCCTATCTGGGAATCTGACATGACCCTGGTCCGCATCGACCGCGACGGCGACATCGCCGTCGTCACCGTCGACAACCCGCCCGTCAACGCCCTGGGACAGGCCCTGCGCCAGGGCCTGTGGGATGCCGTGGCCACGCTGGACGCCGATCCGGCCGTGCGCGCGGTGGTGCTGATCTGCGCCGGCCGCACCTTCATCGCCGGTGCCGACGTGACCGAATTCGGTCGGCCGCCGCAGCCCCCCCATCTGCCCGATCTGGTCGACCGGATCGAGGGCGCGGCCCGCCCCTGGATCGCGGCGATCCACGGGTCCGCCCTGGGCGGCGGGTTCGAGCTGGCGATGGGCTGCCGGTTCCGCGTGGCGCTGGACACGGCCCAGGTCGGCCTGCCCGAGGTGACGCTGGGCATCGTCCCGGGCGCCTCGGGCACGGTGCGCACGCCGCGGCTGGCCGGTGTGGCGGCGGCGGTGGATCTGGTCACCACGGGCCGGCCGGTGGGCGCGGCCCGGGCGCTGGACCTGGGCCTGGTCGATGCCGTGGTGACGGGCGATCTGCGGGCGCAGGCGGTGGCCTTTGCCCGCGCCGCGCTGACCCGGCCTTTGCCGCAGCCCGTCTCGGCCCGGCCCGTGACCGCCCCCGACCCCGCCTGGTGGGAGGATCGGCGCAAGGCCATCGCCAAACGCGCGCGGGGCGAGGTCGCGCCCCTGCGCGCGCTCGATTGCCTGCGCGCGGCGGCCGAACGGCCCTTTGCCCAGGCCATGGCGCAGGAACGCGCGACGTTCCTTGACCTGCGCGGATCGGATCAGGCCGCCGCCCTGCGGCACATCTTCTTTGCCGAACGCGCCGCCCCGCGGCCCGCGCATCTGGCCGGGATCGACCCGCTGCCGCTGCGCAGGGCGGCGGTGATCGGCGGCGGGACGATGGGGGCGGGTATCGTGGCCGCCCTGCGCGACGCGGGCCTGCCCGTGGTGCTGATCGAACGCGACGAGGCGGCGGTGGCGCGGGGCCTGGACAACCTGCGCGCCATCTTCGACGGCGCCGTCCGGCGCGGCCGGCTGACCGAGCCGCAGGCCGCGGACCGTCTGGCCGGGGTGACCGCGGGCTGCGACCATGCCCTGCTGGCCGACAGCGATCTGGTGATCGAGGCGGTGTTCGAGGATCTGGGCGTCAAGCGCGCGGTCTTTGACCGGCTGGGGCAGGTCTGCCGCGCGGATGCGGTGCTGGCCACCAACACCAGCTATCTGGACCCGCAGCTGATCGCCCGGGGGCTGCCCGATCCCGCGCGCTTCATCGGGCTGCATTTCTTCAGCCCGGCCAATGTGATGAAGCTGCTGGAAATCGTGCCCACGCCCGACACCGCGCCCGCGGTGCTGGCCACCGGCTTTGCCCTGGCGCGCAGCCTGGGCAAGATCCCGGTCCAGGCGGGCATCTGCGAAGGCTTCATCGGCAACCGCATCCTGAAACGCTACCGGGCCGAGGCCGAGGCGCTGCTGCGCCAGGGCGTCACCGTCGCGGCGGTCGATGCGGCGATGCGCGCCCACGGCCTGGCCATGGGCCCGTTCGAGGCGCAGGACCTGGGCGGGCTGGACATCGCCTGGCTGCAACGCGAAGGCGCACGCGCCGCGGGCCAGGACGTGCCCGAAACCCTGGGCGACATCCTGGTGCGCGCGGGCCGCAAGGGGCAGAAGACCGGCGGCGGCTGGTATGACTATGCCCCGGGCGACCGCACGCCGCAGCCCTCGGCCGCGGTGGCGGCGCTGATCGCACCGCAGGTCGCGCCCGCCCAGGACATGCCGGCCGAGGCCATCGCCGCCCGTCTGGTCGCCGCCATGGCGGATGAGGGCCGCGCGATCCTGGCCCAGGGCATCGCCCGCACCCCCGCCGACATCGACCTGGTCGAGGTGCATGGCTACGGCTATCCGCGCTGGCGCGGCGGCCCGATGTTCGAGACCGGCCTGCGCTGACCGCAGGCAGGTTGCGGGCGGATCAGCGCAGCGCGGCCTCGATATTGCCGCCGTCGACCGTCATCACATGGCCCGTGGTGCGTTCGGCGCGCGCCAGCATGACAAAGGCCTCGGCGACGTGGCGGGCCTCGACCTCGGCCCGCAGCAGGTTGCCGGCCATGTAGGTGGCCGGATCGACGCCGCGCGCGGCGGACCGCGCCGCGATCATCTGGTCCGACAGCAGGCCCGACCGGATGCGGTCGGCGTTGATGCCGTTCACGCGGATCCCCTCGGCCCCCAGTTCGAGCGCCAGCTGCCGCAGCAGGAAGAAGGTCGTGGCCTTGGGCAGGCCATAGGCGGCAAAGCCACGGCCCGGGTTGACCGCCTGTTTCGAGACGTTGAACAGGATCTGCCCCGGCTCGGCCCCGCGCAGGCCGCGCCCGGCGGCCTGGTCGCGGAACCGGGCGATGGCCGCCTGGGCAAAGGCCAGATGGGCAAAGAAGTTCAGCTCGAAACTGTCGCGCAGCACCCGGTCGTCCAGCGTGGCGATGTCGCCCGTCACCGCCGCGCCCGCGTTCGACAGCAGGATGTCGATGCCGCCGAACCGGGCCGTGCAGGCCTCGACCGCCGCCGCGGCCGCCCCCGGCGCGGTGATGTCGCAGCCATGCCCGGCGTGATCGGCCCCCAGCGCGGCCAGCGCGGCCTCCAGCCCCGCGCCGGGGCGGTCGACCAGGAACACGCTGCCGCCCTGCGCGGCAAAGGCGCGGGCCGCGGCCAGGCCGATGGCCCCCGCCCCGCCGGTGACCAGCACCACGCGGCCCTGCAGCGGCGGGGCCTTGCCGCTGCCCAGCTTGGCCTGTTCCAGCGACCAGTATTCCATGTCGAACAGGTCTTTCGGCCCGATCGGGCGGAAGCCGCCCGCGGCCTCGGCATCGGCGCGGACGCGGGCCGACTGACAGCCGATGTCGGCCGCGATGCGGGCCGCGGCCGCGGTGGCGCCCACGCCCACGATCCCTGCGCCCTCCAGCCAGACCAGGCCCGGCATCGGCGCCAGCATCGTCTTGGGCTGGGCGGCCTGCGGGGCATGGGCGTCGAAATAGGCGCGATAGCGGTCGGCATAGGCCTGCACGGCCGCGCGCATCGCGCCCGCCTCTTGCGCTGCCTGGCGCAGGACCAGCGGCTCGGTCTTGGTGCGGATCACATGGTCGGGCGTGGCCACGCCGCGGGTGGCCAGATCCTCGAGATCCGGGCGCGCGCAGAAGGCGCGCTCGGCCCCGCCCGACCGCAGGTCCAGCACCGGCAGATGCGCGGTGTCCGGCAGGGCCGAGGCCAGCGCCCCGCGCAGCTGCGCCAGCACCGGCGCGAGGCGGTCCGCAGGCAGCGCCGCGGCGGGCACCAGCGGCGCCGGGCGGCGGTCGGCCAGCCAGGCCTCGACCAGGTTGGTGTGCGCGATGATCCGGTCATAGCTGGATTTCGCATCCGGCCCCCAGGCGAAATGACCGTGGTTGACCAGCAAGAGCCCCTCGGCATCGGGGTTGCGATCAAAGGCATCGGCGGCGGCGCGCGCCAGGTCAAAGCCCGGCATGACATAGGGCACCAGCGTCAGCCGGTCGCCGAACAGCTCACGCGTGACGGCGGCCACATCGGGCAGGTTGGCCAGCACCAGGAAGGCCGTCGCATGGGTGTGGTCCACCACCCGATGCGGGATCCAGGCGTGCAGCAGCGTCTCGACTGACGGGTTCGGCGCGCCGGGGTCCAGCAGGTTCAGCCGCTGGACGTTCACCATCGCCTCATCCGACAGGGCGGGCAGCGCGCGCAGCCGCAGCAGCGGGGCCAGCCGCACCGCAGGCAGGCCGCGGGCCTCGATCGTTTCCAGATCCCAGCCCGAGCCCTTGATGTGCAGCACCTCGACCTCTTCGCCGAACACATCCACCGCGGTGGATTTCAGTGAGGTGTTGCCGCCCCCGTGCATCACCAGATCGGGGTCGCGCCCGATCAGCCGCGAGGTCAGCACCCGCAGCGCCAGATCGCGCGCCCGCGGCCCGGGCCCGGCGGCGGCCACGAAGGCCTGGGCTTCGGCATCGTTCCAGCGATTGGCGATCATCGGCATCTCCTGCTAGGGCTGGGCTGGGGAATGGCGGCGGGCGACGGCGCTTGGAATTTCTACTTTTGTCAATTAGTATTGTCAAAGGTCAAATTCACGGCACGCAAGGGGGCGGAATGACACGGCGGCGCAATCTGGCACAGGTCAGCGGCGAAAATGCCGTCATCCAGGTCGCCTGGATGTATTACCAGGACGGCCGCAACCAGCAGGAGATCGCCGAAACCCTGGGCATTTCGCGCGCGACGGTGGTGAACTACCTGGCCGAGGCGCGCGAAAAGGGGCTGATCCGCATCACCCTGGCCGCGCCCGCCTTCACCACGCATCGGCTGGCGCTGGCGCTGACCGACCGCTTCGGCCTGCGCGGGGCCTATGTCATCCCCGACGAAGGCGTGGCCGAGGAAGAGGCCTTCCTGCGCGTGGTGCGCGGGGCGGCGAACTGGCTGCCCGACCTGATCGCGCCGGGCGACCGGCTGGGCGTGGCCTGGGGCCGCACCGTCTATGAACTGGCCGAGATGGTCGAACCTACCCCGGTCGAGGATCTGGCCGTGCTGCAGCTGGTGGGGTCGATGGCCACGCCCTATGGCTTTACCGCCGAGGCCTGTTCGACCCGGCTGGCCCAGCGGCTGGGCGCGCGCTGTCTGAACCTGCATGCGCCCGCCATCCTCAGCCGGGCCGCGCTGGCCGCGGACCTGCGCGACGAACCGATCCTGAAGGCCCAGCTGGACCAGCTGGAAACCGTGAACAAGCTGCTGTTTTCCGTGGGCACCGCCAATCCCGACAGCCATATCGTCCTCAGCGGCCTGGCCACCCGGGCCGATCTGGGCTGGTATGTCGGCCAGGGCGCGGTGGGGGTGATCTGCGGCCGCTTCATCGACGCGGCGGGCCAGGCGCTGCCCGGCCCGATGGAGGACCGCATGATCGGCATCCCCCTGCCCCGGCTGGTGGGGCTGGAGATGGGGATCCTGGTCACCCCCGGCCTGGACAAGGTCGCGGCCACGCGGGCCGCGATCCGCGGCGGCTATGTCACCCATCTGGTCACCGGAACCACCGTGGCCGAGGCGCTGCTGGCCGCCGACCCCTAGGGCGCGACCGCCGCCCGCAGATCGGCGAACATGGCGGCCATCCCCTCGGCCGTGGCGGGGCACAGCCCGCGTTCGGTCAGCAGGCCCGTCACCAGTTCCGCCGGCGTCACGTCAAAGGCCGGGTTGCGCGCCCCCGTCCCGTCGGGCGAGATCTGCACGGTTACAATCCGCCCGTCGGGGCCACGGCCCTGCACCGTCGTCACCTCGGCCGCGTTGCGTTCCTCGATCGGGATTTCGCGCACCCCGTCCTGCACGCGCCAGTCGATCGTGGGCGAGGGCAGCGCGACATAGAAGGGCACGCCATTGGCCCGCGCGGCCAGCGCCTTGAGATAGGTGCCGATCTTGTTGCAGACATCGCCGCGCGCGGTGGTCCGGTCGGTGCCGACGATGACCATGTCGACCTCGCCGTGCTGCATCAGATGGCCGCCGGCATTGTCGACGATCAGGTCGTGGCTGATGCCGGCGCTGTTCAGCTCCCACGCGGTCAGCTGAGCGCCCTGGTTGCGGGGGCGCGTCTCGTCGACAAGGACATGCACCGGAATGCCCGCCGCATCGGCGTGATAGATCGGGCTGGTCGCCGTGCCCCAGTCCACCGTGGCCAGCCAGCCCGCGTTGCAATGGGTCAGGATGTTGACCGGCCGCTCGCCCTTGGCCGCCGCGATCCGGCGGATGATGGCCAGCCCGTGCAGCCCGATCTGGCGGTTGATCTCGACATCCTCGTCGCAGATCTCGGCCGCGCGGGCGGCGGCGGCGGCGGCCCGCGCGGCGGGCGGCAGCGGCGCCAGGATGCGGCGCATCTCGTCCAGCGCCCAGCGCAGGTTGATCGCGGTGGGTCGGGTTTCGTGCAGCACCTCCCACGTCCGGGCCAGCGAGGTGTCGGACGGATCATCGGCCATCTGCACCGCCATGCCCCAGGCGGCCGTGGCCCCGATCAGCGGCGCGCCGCGCACCCACATGTCGCGGATCGCGGTGGCGAAGTCGTCGCGGTTGCGCAGCGGCACGATGCGCAGGTCGTGCGGCAGCCAGCGCTGGTCGATCACCTGCACCACGCCCTGGGCATCCTGCCAGATCGTGCGGTAAGGGGTTCCGTCGATCTTCACAGGTGATCCTCCTTGTCCATGCGCCGGGCCATGGCGGTGACCGCACCGATCCCGCGGATCGTGCCCGCACCCAGCATCAGCTGCCGCCCCATGGCCAGCGCGCGCGCCTCGCATTCCGCGCGGCGGGCCGGGTCGGCGATCAGTTCGAAATCGGCGTTGTGCGCCAGGCCCAGGATGCGGCGGTGCATCTCGATCCCGCAGAAGCCCAGCGTATCCTGCCAAATCCGGCCCAGCAGGTCGTCCAGCGCCTGTTCGGCGGCCAGGGCGTGGCCCTGATCCTCATAGAGCGTGGCCTGATACAGGATGCCGCGCCGTTCGGTGCGCCACAGATCGCCGAATTCGGCGACGAAGGTGCGCCAGATCGTCTCGACCACCGACAGCAGCCAGTCCTGGTGGTCCGCACGGTCGCCCGGCGCCACCTCATGCCCCGGCTGGCTGAGATGCGCCATCAGGAAGTTGGCGATCAGCATCCCCACGTCGAACCCCATCGGGCCATAGGTGGCGAATTCGGGGTCGATCACCCGCGCCTCGGTGCCGGTCACCATGATCGACCCGGTGTGCAGGTCGCCGTGCAGCATCGTCTCGGCCCGGCTGGTGAAGGCCATCTTCAGATGCTGCGCCGCCACCTTCAGCGACAGATCGGCGCGCAGCCGCGCCACGATGCCGTCCAGCCCCGGCGTGTGCCGGTTCATCGGCGCGGCGAAGTAGGGGTCGGAAAACACCAGGTTTTCCGTGATGTCGCACAGTTCCACGTTGCCCGCGAACAGCGCCAGGTCCGCCTTGCGTTCGGCCGCGGGCATCGACAGGTCGGACCCGCGGAACAGCGTGCGCGCGCAGAACCGGCCCAGCCGTTCCCCCAGGCCCGCGACCCGCCGCCCCTGGATCAGCGCCTGGCGCAGGATCACATGCGGCGTCAGGTATTCCATCACCACGATGGCCTGCGATTCGTCGAAGTGCAGCACGGCGGGCATCGACCCGGGGTCGCGCGCCTGTTGCCGGATCAGGGCGTTGTATTCGAAGAACGACCGGCGCAGCGGCAGGGGCCAGCTTTCGCCCACCAGCCGGACGTAAGGAAGCGCCTGCTTCACCACCACCTGCCCCGCGTCGCCCGACACGACGAAGACCAGGTTCAGGTTGCCGTCCCCCACCTCGCGCACCTGCCAGCCTTCGGGCGGGCCGACCCTGTCCCGCAGGACAGCCAGCCCGCCCAGACGGTCCGGCAGACTGTCCGGCGTCAGCGCGACATAGCCTTGCGCAGTCATGCGGTTCCCCTTCCTTTCCCCTCGCTTGCCGGCAGGATTTCCAAAATTCCGGCATATGTCAAACAGTATTGACAATTGACGATCCGATAGTAGCGTGAAGGCCGGGAGCGAGGACAACCATGACACCGCAGGCCATCGCCATTCGTGGGCTGACCAAGGCTTTCGGCCGCAATGCCGTGCTGCGCGGGGTGGACCTGGACCTGCCCGCAGGCCAGGTCACGGTGCTGATGGGGGCCAACGGCGCGGGCAAGTCCACGCTGGTCAAGGTGCTGTGCGGCGTCCATGCCGCCGATACGGGCGAGGTGCGGCTGGACGGCCGACCCTTTGCCCCCGCAGGCCCCGCCGCCGCGCTGCGGTCGGGCGTGGTCACGGTGCACCAGAACATCAACGACGGCGTGGTGCCCGATCTGGACGTGGCCTCGAACCTGCTGCTGGACCAGTTGGCCGACGGTGGCGGGCTGTTCCTGAACCGCCGCCGGATGCGCGACGACGCCCGCCGCATCGCCGCCGCCGTGGGGCTGGACATCGACGTCGCGCGCCCCGTGGCGGGGCTGGCGCTGGCCGACCGCCAGCTGGTCGCCATCGCCCGCGCCATGGCGCACCGGCCGCAGCTGCTGATCCTGGATGAACCCACCTCGTCCCTGTCGCTGGCCGAGGCGCAGCGGCTGTTCGCGCTGATCGACCGGCTGCGGGCCGAGGGGTGGCGATCCTCTACATCTCGCACCGCATGTCGGACATCCGCCGGCTGGCCGACCGGATCGTGTCGATGCGCGACGGGCGGGTGTCGGGCCTGTTCCAGGGTCCGGCGCTGGACTATTCCGGCGCCGTCCGCGCCATGCTGGGGCATGAGATCACCGAGGTCGACATCGCGATCCCGCCCCCCGGCCCCGCGATGCTGGAGGCCCGCGGCCTGCAGCTGAAGCCCGAGGCACGCCCCTTCGACCTGCACCTGCACCGCAACGAGGTGGTGGCGATCACCGGTCTGGTGGGGTCGGGCAAGTCGGCGCTGGCCGCGGCGCTGTTCGGGCTGGAGCCGCCGGTCGCGGGCGACCTGCGGCTGGACGGCCGGCCCCATCGCCCGGCGCGCCCCGCCCAGGCGGTGGCCGCGGGCGTGTTCCTGGCCGCCAGGGACCGGCTGATCAACGCCGTGGTGCCCGGCTTCGACATCCGCCAGAACCTGACGCTGCCCTTCATCCCGCGCCATGCGGGGCCCCTGGGCCTGATGCGGGGCGCGGCCTAACGGGCGGCGGCGCGGCGGACCATCGCCGCCATGGGCGTGGTCTGCCAGGGCCCGCAGGACGGCATCCTGACGCTGTCGGGCGGCAACCAGCAGAAGGTCGTCGTCGGCCGCTGGATGGCCGAGGCCAGCCGCCTGCTGATCCTGGACGAACCGTTCCAGGGCGTCGACATCCAGGCCCGCCGCGACATCGGCCGGCGCATCCGCGACAGCGCCGCCGACCGCGCCACGCTGGTCCTGTGCGCCGAGATCGACGAGGCGCTGGAAGTCGCCGACCGCATCCTGGTGATGAGCGAACACACCCTGGTGGGCGACCACCGCAACCGGAACATCGACCTGGCGCGCCTGATGGCCCAGATCTCGGGCGCAGCCGACAGGACGAAAGAACCGGCATGACAACGCTTTCCCCGACCGATCTGGCAATCCGCTACGGCTTCCTGGTGCTGATGGCCGGGCTGATCGTCGTCTTCTCGGCGCTGCGGCCGGCCTTCCTGTCGCCGCAGAGCGCGGTGTTCGTCCTGCAGTCGGTGGCGATCACCGGGATCCTTGCGCTGGGGGTCACGGCCACGCTGGTGGTGGACGGGTTCGACCTGTCGATCGGGGCGGTCGCGACCTCGGCCATGATGCTGTCGGCCTATGTCATGGTGATCTGGGACATGGGCGCGCTGGCCGCGGTGGTTCTGTGCCTGGCGATGGGCGCGGCGGTGGGGCTGGTGAACGGACTGCTGATCGTCAAGATGCGGGTGCCCGACCTGCTGGCCACGCTGGGGATGATGTTCCTGCTGGTAGGGCTGCAGCGCATCCCGACCCAGGGCAATTCGATCTCGACCGGGATGATGCTGCCCGACGGCACGGCGGCGCAGGGCAGCTTTGCCCCCGAATTCCTGATGCTGGGCCGGCACCGGATCGACCTGGTCCTGCCCGACCTGGTGCCGCTGTCGGTGGTGTTCCTGATTGCCATCGCCGTGCTGACCTGGGTGTTCCTGGAGCTGACGCGGCACGGGCGGGTCATGTATGCCATCGGGTCGAACGCCCAGGCCGCGGCGCTGGCCGGGATCGAGGTCGCGCGCTGCCGCGTGCTGGCCTATGTGATCTCGGGCGTGATGGCCTCGATCGGGGGGTCCTGCTGTCGGCCCGGCTGGGGCGGGGGGATGTCGCCTCGGGCAACAACCTGCTGCTGGACAGCGTGGCGGCGGCGCTGATCGGTTTTGCCGTGCTGGGGGCGGCCAAGCCCAATGCCTTTCGGGCCGGGCGCGGAGCTGAGCCTGCCGACAGGGCCGCCGCAGACGCGGCCCGCCGGACCCCGACGTTTCCGGAGAGATGGGAGGAACCGATGATCTCCAGACGGACCCTTGCTGCCCTTTTGGTCGGCGTGGCGCTGGCCCCCGGCCTGGCGCTGGCGCAGACCGCGCCCGCGCCCTTCGACAACCCCGGCCAGGTCGACATCGCGCTGGTGCGCTATCTGTCGACCGGCGACTTCTTCCAGGCCTATCTGTCGGGCGTGGAAAAGCAGGCCGCCGCCCTGGGCGTGAACCTGCAGGTCTTCGACAGCAGGCAGGACGCCGCGCTGCAGGCCGACATGGTCGATCAGGCCATCGCCCTGGGGGTCGACGGCATCATCATCCAGCACGGCCTGACCGAGTCGATGAAGGAGGCCGCCCAGAGGGCCGTCGCCGCAGGCATCAAGGTCGTGGCCTTCGACGTGAACGTCGAAAACCCCGCCATCCCGCAGATCGAGCAGTCCGACCGCGACCTCGCGCGCCTGGCGCTGGAAGCGGCGATTGCCGACAACGGCACCGAATGGGTGGCGGGCTATGTCCATGTGCCCGGCATCGCCCCACTGGACCGCCGGGACGAGACGTGGAAGGCCGTCAAGGCCGCCAACCCCGGCATCAACGAAGTCGCCATGTTCGGCACGCTGGACAACCCCATCGCCAACTCGGTCGCGAACCAGGCGCGGTCGGTGCTGTCGGCCAATCCGAACATCCAGGTGATGTTCGCGCCCTATGACGAATTCGCCAAGGGCGTGAAGATCGCGGTGGACGAGGCGGGCATGTCCGGCCAGGTCTCGATCTATTCGGCCGACATCTCGACCGCCGACATCCAGCTCATGCGCGAGCCGGGCTCGTCCTGGAAGGCCACCGCCGCCACCAACCCCGCCGTGGTGGGCGAGGTATCGGTGCGCACGCTGGCGCTGCTGCTGGCGGGGGAAAACCCCGGCGCCAGCGTCATCGTGCCGCCCACGCTGATCACCCAGACCATGCTGAACGACCTGGACATCAAGAACATGGAAGAGCTGGGCGCGAAACTGCCCGCCTTTGCCCATGCCGATGTGGCCATGGCGCCCTGGATCAGCCTGCCCGCCCGCTAGGGCCAGCCCCGGACGGGCCGCCCGCAGCGGCCCGCCCGACCCACCGCTCAGGAGACGCCCTTGCGCAACGAAAAGTCCACCGAAGACATCGCGCACGCCATCCGCGCCCGGGTCCTCGAACACACGATCCGCAACAACGGCGGCTATCTGAGCCAGGCCTGTTCGGCCGCCGAACAGCTGGCCTTTCTGTATAACGAGGCGCTGAACCTGGGCCCCTCGACCATGCCGATGGTGCCGCCGCCCTTTTCGGGCGTGCCCTCGGCGGGCAATCCCGGCTATGTCACCGGCGCGGGCTACAACGGCCCCTTCGACGCGGTGCATGACCGGCTGTTCATCGCCCCCGCGCATTACGCCCTGGTCGCCTGTGCCTGCCTGATCGAGGTGGGCCGCATGGCGCCCGAAGGGCTGGAGATGTTCAACCGCGACGGCAGTTCGGTCGAGATGATCGGCGCCGAACATTCGCCGGGGATGGAGGTGCACAACGGCACGCTGGGCATCGGGCTGTCCACCGCCGCGGGCCTGGCCTGGGGCCGCAGGCGGCTGGGCCACACCGGCCGGGTCTGCGTGTTCATGTCCGATGGCGAGGTGCAGGAGGGCCAGACCTGGGAGGCCGTCCAGGCCGCGGCCCACCACGGCATCGACAACCTGTGGGCCATCATGGACGTCAACCGCCAGCAATGCGATGGCGCGATGGACGACGTGATGACCGTAGGCGACATCGCCACCAAGTTCCGCGATTTCGGCGCCGTTGTCGCCGACTGCGACGCCCATGACCTGCGCGCCCTGCGCGCGGCCGCCGCCACCCCGCACCCCGGCCGGCCGCTGATCGTGCTGGCCCATTCGCGGCCCACGCAGGGCATGGAAAGCCTGATGAGCCGCTTCCCCCGGCTGCATTACGTCCGCTTCAAGTCCGACGAGGAACGCGCCCGCATGAATGCCGACATCGCCGCCGAACTGGGCATCGCCCCCGTCGCGCTGGAGACGCACTGATGGACATGGTCAACCGCCCCTATGCCGCCGCGTTCGAGGCCCATGCCCTGGCCCACCCCGAGGTGCTGTGCCTGTCGGCCGACCTGACCAGTTCGTGTGAGATCGACGGCTTCCGCGACCGCCACCCCGACCGGTTCCTGTCGCTGGGCATGGCCGAACAGAACATGCTGTCCTTTGCCGGGGGCCTTGGGCTGGCCGGGTTCCGGCCGTTCATGCATTCCTTCGGCGTGTTCCTCTATCGCCGGCCCTATGACCAGCTGATGGCATCCGTCGCCTACCCGCGCCGCCGGGTGCGGCTGATGGGCTTTCTGCCCGGCGTGACCACCCCCGGCGGCATGACGCATCAGGCGATCGAGGACATCTCGGTCATGCGCACGATCCCCAACATGACGGTGCTCGAGGCCGGCGATGCGACCGAGGTCGAAAGCATCGTGGCCGAGGCCGACACCGTCGACGGCCCGGTCTACTGCCGCATCCTGCGCGGCGCCGTCCCGCGGCTGTTCGACACGCCGCTGCGCATCGGGCAGATGCGCGTGCTGTCGCGGGGCGATGACGTTCTGGTCATCACCGCCGGCATCACCACCGAAGAGGCGATCCGCGCCCGCGGCGCGCTCGCCCGCGCGGGGGTATCCGTCCGGCACCTGCACCTGAACACGCTGAAGCCCTTTGACGCGGCGCAAATCGTCGATCACGCGGCCAGCGTGCGCCATGGCGTGGTCACGCTGGAAAACCACCTGGTCGCGGGCGGCATCGGGTCGATGGTGGCCGAGGCTCTGGCCGAGGCAGGGCTGGCCCGCCGACTGATCCGCCTGGGGCTGCAGGACACCTATGCCCATGGCGGCTCTCGGCCCTATCTGATGCGGCACTACGGGATGGACGCGCTGTCGCTGGTGCGGGCGGTCGAACGGCTGACCGGCCAGACCACCGGCATCGACGAGGACGCCCCTGGGCGCCGTCCGGATCGAGGCGGTGCATTCCAATGTGAAGGCCGAGGCGCTGTAGTGGCCCGCTTTGCCGTCACCTATCGGGTGCGCGCGTCCTCGCAGGGCGAGGCGCTGGCCCGCGCCCAGGGCATCGCGCTGGAACAGACGGTCGAGATCCCGCCCGACCTGGTGCCCGCAGGCCATGTCGAGGACGAGATCCTGGGCCGCGTCGAGGATCTGGGCCCCCTGGCCCCGGGCGTCTGGCAGGCCGTCGTCAGCTATGCGCCCGACAGCGCGGGGGATGAAATCACCCAGTTCCTGAACGTCGTCTTCGGCAATTCCTCGATCCAGGCCGGCCTCCGCGTGACGGCGATCGACCACGGCCCGGACATGGCCGCGCGCCTGCCGGGGCCGCGCTTCGGCATCGCGGGCATCCGCGCGCTGTGCGGGCGGCCGACCGGGGGGATGATCGCCCCGGTGCTGAAGCCGATGGGCCTGGCGCCGGCCGATTTCGCGCGCCTGGCCGCGGGCTGCGTGCGGGGCGGCGCCGACATCGTGAAAGAGGATCACGGCCTGGCCGGCCAGCCCATCGCCCCCTTTCGCGTCCGGGTCGAGGCGGTCTGCGCCGCCATGGCCGCGGCGCGCGCGGAAACCGGGCGGCGGACGCTCTATTTCCCCAACCTGTCGGGCCGGGCCGACCAGATCGAGGACAACCTGCGCTTTCTGAAGGACGCGGGCGCCGATGGCGTGCTGATCATGCCGGGCCTGTTCGGCTTTGGCCTGGTCCACCGCATCGCCACGGATGCCGGGCTGAACCTGCCGGTGATGACGCATCCCGCGTTTCTGGGCCCCTATGTGCTGGCCCCCGACAACGGGATCGACCATGGCGTGCTGTTCGGCACGATCCAGCGGCTGGCGGGGTCCGACATCTCGGTCTTTCCGAATGTGGGGGGCCGCTTCGGCTTTACCGCCGAGGACTGCCGCCAGATCGCCGAGGCCTGCCGCGCGCTGGGCGGCCCGGGCCGGGCCATGCTGCCCAGCCCCGGCGGCGGGATGAGCGTGGCGCGCGCTGCCGAGATGCAGGCCATGTATGGCGAGGACGTGGTCTATCTGCTGGGCGGCAGCCTGCTGACGGACTCCGCCCGGATCGACCGGGCCGTGGCGCAGATGCGCCACGCACTGGACGGGCCGGGCTGACTTGCCATCGGCACGGACCTGCCGCACCTTGATGCAGACAGGGAGGACGGAGCATGGACTATCGCACACTGGGACGGTCGGGGCTCAAGGTCTCGGCCATCGCCATGGGCACCTTCACCTTCGGGGGCCTAGGCCCCTTTGGCCGGGTGGGCAGCCAGGGGGTGGACGACGCCCGCCGCCTGGTGGACCTGTGCCTGGACCACGGGGTGAACACCTTTGACTGCGCCAACATGTATTCCATGGGCGTGGCCGAGGAGATCCTGGGCCAGGTGCTGGACGGCCGGCGCGACCGGGTGCTGATCACGTCCAAGGCGCGGATGCGCGTGGGCGAGGGGCCGAACGACGAAGGCGCCAGCCGCTGGCACCTGATCCGGGAATGCGAGAAAAGCCTGAAACGGCTGCGCACCGACCACATCGACATCTACTTCATCCACGAATGGGACGGCACCACCCCGGTCGAGGAAAAGATGGAGGCGCTGGACCGCCTGGTCGCCGACGGCAAGGTGCGCTATGCGGGCTGCTCCAACTATTCCGGCTGGCATGTCGCAAAGTCGCTGATGGCCTCGGACCGCGACCGCCGGGTGCGGTTCGTCACCCAGCAGATCCACTACACGATCGAGGCGCGCGAGGCGGAATACGAACTGCTGCCGCTGGGGCTGGATCAGGGCCTGGGCACCATGGTCTGGTCGCCGCTGGCGGGCGGCCTGCTGACCGGCAAGCACCGCCGCGGCCGCCCCGTGCCCGAGGGCAGCCGCCAGGCCGCCGGCTGGACCGAACCGCCGATCCGCGACGTGGAACGGCTTTGGGACATCGTCGAGGTGCTGGTTTCGGTGGGCGAGGCGCATGGCGTCTCGGCCGCGCAGGTGGCGCTGGCCTGGCTGCTGACGCGGCCCACGGTGGCCAGCCTGATCGTCGGCGGCCGGACCGAGGCGCAGTTCAAGGACAGCCTGGCCGCCGTGACGCTGAAGCTGACGCCCGAGGATCTGGCGCGCCTGAACGAGGTGTCGAAGCCGCCGCTGATCTATCCCTACTGGCACCAGGGCCAGTTCGCGCGCACGCGGTTTTCGGCCGCCGACTGGGTGCTGCATCAGGGCAACGAACCCCCCGCCTGGTAGGCGGGGTGCGAGGGCCACGCCCCCGCACCCTGCCCCTAGCGCCCGGCGATGGCCGCGGCGATCGCGGTCATGGCGATCATGCCGGGGTCGTCCATCCCGATCGTCTTCTCGCCGAAGATGCGCGCCCGGCCCACGGTGGCGGGCCGGGCGCGCAGCGCGGCCTGGGCGCGGGCAGCGGCATCCGCCGCCGCTGCGGCCACCGCGGCCGGATCGGTCAGCCCGGCCGTGGCCTGCGCCATGGCGTCCAGACTGTCAAGCACGGTCTTGCCGCCGATCTCGGCCTTGCCGCGGGCCTGCATCGCATCGCGCGCCCCCGCGATCAGGGCCGAGACCTCGGCCGCCGGAACCTCGGTTCGGCCCTTCACCGCCTTGGCCATGCTGATCAGGCCCGTGGCCATCAGCGTGCCATAGGACGACCCCGAGGTTCTTGTGAACGCCTGGGCACAGGCCAGCAGCGCCTGGCCCAGATCCGCGGGCAGGCCGGGCGCGGCCTCTTGCATCGCGCGGGTGCCGCGGGTCAGCGTCACGCCCAGATCGCCGTCGCCCAGCGCGCCGTCGGCGCTGTTCAGCGCGTCGAAGTCCCGCGCCATCGCCGCCGCCACCCGGTCGATGGCGGCGCGCAGATCGGCCACGGTCAGGGTCATTTCACGCTCCAGAAGGCGCAGTCGCAGGGGGCCTTCAGGAACCCTTCCAACTCGTCATCCAGGCGGCACAGGGTAAAGGACACGCCCGCCATCTCCATGCTGGTGGCATAGCGGCCGACCAGCGGCAGGACGATGGTCGCCCCCGCCCCTTCAAGCCGCGCCCTGACGGTGCGGTAGAGGATATACAGCTCCTCGGGCGGGGTGGCGCCCAGGCTGTTGACCATGACCGACACGCGGTCGCCCGGCGCCAGCGGCATGTCGGCCAGCAGGCGGTCCATCATCTCGGCCGCGATGTCGTCGGCCGTCCTCAGCTTGTCGCGCCAGACGCCGGGTTCGCCGTGGATGCCCATGCCCATCTCCATCTCGTCCTCGGCGATGGTGAAGGTGGGCTTGCCCGCCTGCGGCACGGTGCAGGGCGACAGCGCGGCGCCCACCGACCGGCAGGCATCGGCGGCCTTCTGCGCGATGCGGGTCACGGCGTCCAGGTCATGGCCCGCCTCGGCCGCGGCCCCCGCGATCTTGAAGGCATAGACCATGCCCGCCACGCCGCGGCGTTTGGCGGCCTCGGCCGGGGGGGCGCTGGCCACATCATCGGCCAGCACGACGGTGGTGCAGCGGATGCCGTCAAAGTCGACCAGATCACCCGCCATGTCGAAGTTCATGATGTCGCCGCCGTAGTTGCCATAGAGCCGCAGCACCCCCGCGCCCTGGTCGGCGGCGCGGATCGCATCGGCCATCTGTTCGGCCGAAGGGCTGGCAAACACGTCGCCGATGGCGCAGGCATCCAGCAGGCCCGGGCCCACATAGCCGGTGAAGACCGGCAGATGCCCCGACCCGCCGCCCGAGACGATGCCCACCTTGCCCGCCTGGCCG
>JACXUX010000370.1 GCA_014763725.1 Rhodobacterales bacterium | reverse complement strand
GCCGAGGGCGGGGGCGCGGCGTTCCGCCCGCTCTACCCCGACAGCCTGGGCCTGTGGGAGAAGATCGAGACCATCGCCACGCGCATCTATCGCGCAGGCCAGGTGACCGCCGATCCCGCGGTGCGCGAGCAGCTTGCGGCCTGGCAGGCGGCGGGCTATGGCGACCTGCCCGTCTGCATGGCCAAGACGCAGTATTCCTTCAGCACCGACCCCACCCGGCGCGGCGCGCCCGAGGGGCACACGGTGCCGGTGCGTGAGGTGCGCCTGTCCGCCGGCGCGGGATTCGTCGTGGCGATCTGCGGCGAGATCATGACCATGCCCGGCCTGCCGCGGGTGCCCGCGGCCGAGGCGATCGGGCTGGATGCGGACGGTCTGGTGCAGGGGCTGTTCTGAACGGGATGCGGCCGGCAGGGGCATCGAGCCCCCGCCGCCCGCGCGCAAGGCGGCCCCGCGGGGCCGCCCCGCGCCGCCCGCACCCGGGGGCGCGGCAGGTTGAGGAAGCGGCGGATGGGCGCGACGATCATCGACGGAAAGGCCTTTGCGGCGGGCGTGCGCGCCCGCGTGGCGCAGGGCGTGGCGGAACTGGTGGCCCGGGGCATCCGCCCCGGCCTGGCCGTGGTGCTGGTGGGCGAGGATCCGGCCAGCCAGGTCTATGTCCGCAACAAGGGCGTCCAGACGCGCGAGGCGGGGATGGAAAGCCTGGAATACCGGCTGCCTGCCAGCACCACCCAGGCCGAGCTGCTGGCGCTGATCGCGCGGCTGAACGCCGACCCCGCGGTGCACGGGATCCTGGTGCAGCTGCCGCTGCCGGCGCCGCTGTCGGCCGATGAGGTGATCAACGCCATCGACCCGGCCAAGGACGTGGACGGCTTTCACGTGCTGAACGCCGGCCGGCTGGCCACGGGGCAGAAGGCCATGGTGCCCTGCACCCCGCTGGGCTGTCTGATGCTGCTGCGCGCGCAGCTGGGCCGGCTGGCGGGGCTGAACGCCGTGGTCGTGGGCCGGTCGAACATCGTGGGCAAGCCCATGGCGCAGCTGCTGCTGGCCGACAGCTGCACGGTGACGGTGGCCCATTCGCGCACCCGCGACCTGCCCGCGGTCTGCCGCGGCGCCGACGTCCTGGTGGCGGCGGTGGGCCGGCCCGAGATGATCGCGGGCGACTGGATCCGCCCCGGCGCCACGGTGATCGACGTGGGCATCAACCGCATCGAACGCGACGGCCGCACCCGGCTGGTGGGCGATGTCGACTTTGCCGCCGCGGTGCAGGTGGCGGGCGCCATCACCCCGGTGCCGGGCGGGGTGGGGCCGATGACGATCGCCTGCCTGTTGGCCAACACGCTGACCGCGGCCTGCCGCGCCCATGGTCTGGCCGAGCCCGAGGGGCTGACCGTCTGACCCCGCCGCGGGCGGCTCAGCCCGCGTCGGCCGGGATCATGGTCCCCTGCAGCACCGCCACCAGCCGTTCGGTGCCGTCGCCCGCGCGGGCCTGCACCTCGGCCCGGACCACGGTCAGGCGGGCGCCTGCGCGCAGCACCTGGCCCGAGGCCACCAGATCGACCCCTGCGGCGGGGCGCAGAAGGTTGATCTTCATCTCGACCGTCAGCACCTCGGCCCCCGGGGGCATCAGGGTCAGCGCTGCATAGCCCGCCGCGCTGTCGCCCAGGGCAAAGGCCAGTCCCGCATGGGCAAAGCCGTGCTGCTGGCTGACCGCCGGGGTGATGGGCGCGGCGATCCGGCACAGGCCCGGCCCCAGGTCGACCAGGCGCGCGCCCAGCGTGGCCATCATCCCCTGGCGGGCAAAGCTGTCCTGCACCCGGTCGCGGATCTGCGGCGAAAGCGTCATGCGGCCCCCCCTTGCGTCAGCCGGTCCGTTGCCCTGCCGGACATCGGACTATAACCCTTTCACGGCAGGGGAGATTCCGGCAACGGCATGCAAAGGTTCCTGAACGAGTGGAAGCGTGATTTCCGGACCCCCGTGCCGCTGGCGGTCTGGGTGTTCCTGTCGGTCGTGCTGCCCATTGCCGGGCCCTTCGGCGCCTATGGCACGCACAGCCTGCCCGTGCTGTTCGCCTTCTGGACGGTGCTGGTCGGCGGCTGCATCCTGGCGGCGACGGCGATCCGGGCCTTTGTCCATGCCGTGCTGCGCCTGCGCGACCCCTGGCACGAGATGCTGGCCGTGTCGGTCCTGGTGACGCTGGTCCTTACCCCGGCGATCCATCTGGCGGTGCGCAACGTCTTTGGCCGCGAAGGCAGTCTGATCGTCGATCTGGCGCGGCTGGCGGCGACCTGTCTGGCGGTGTCGCTGGGGGTGGGGGTGCTGCGGGTGACGCTGCCCATGGTGGGGGGGCGTTGCGCTGGCCGAACCTGACCAGCCCGGCCAGCCGGCGCCGCCCGCCCGCGCCGCCCCGGTGCGGTC
>JACXUX010000369.1 GCA_014763725.1 Rhodobacterales bacterium | reverse complement strand
CCCCCGACCAGCCGGCCGCGCCCGAAGACCCCGCAAAGGACCGCCCCGATGCCTGACGCCCTGATCCTGACCAATGCCCGGCTGATCGACCCCCAGGCCGGCACCGACGCGCCGGGGCGGCTGGCCGTGGCGGGCGGCATGATCCTGCCCCCGGGGGCCGAGCCGGCCGGGGCGCGGGTGGTCGACTGCGGCGGGCTGTGCCTGGCGCCGGGCCTGGTCGACTGGGGCGTCAAGATCGGCGAACCGGGCGAACGGCATCGCGAATCCTTCCGCTCGGCGGGTCTGGCGGCGGCGGCGGGGGGCGTCACCACGATCATCGCCCGCCCCGACACCCAGCCCGCCATCGACACGCCCGAGGTGCTGGAATTCGTCACCCGCCGCGCGGCCGAGGCCAGCCCCGTCCGCATCCGCCACATGGCCGCGCTGACCAAGGGCCGCGCGGGGCGCGAGATGACCGAGATCGGCTTTCTGCGCGATGCGGGCGCCGTGGCCTTTACCGACGGATTCCATGTGGTGGCCGACACCAGGGTGCTGGCCCGCGCGCTGACCTATGCCCGGTCGCTGGGCGCGCTGGTGATCGGCCATCCGCAGGATCCCTTCCTGTCGGCCGGGGCGGCCGCCACGCATGGCAAGTTCGCCAGCCTGCGCGGCCTGCCCTCGGTACATCCGATGGCCGAACGCATGGGGCTGGACCGCGACCTGGGCCTGGTGGAAATGACGGGCGCGGCCTATCACGCCGACCAGATCACCTGCGCGCGCAGCCTGCCCGCGCTGGCGCGCGCGCGGGCCAACGGGCTGGACGTGACCGCGGGCGTCAGCATCCACCACCTGACGCTGAACGACATCGACGTGGGCGACTATCGCACCTTCTTCAAGCTGACCCCGCCCCTGCGGAGCGAGGATGACCGCATGGCCCTGGTCGCCGCCGTGGCCGAGGGGCTGATCGACGTGATCTGTTCCATGCACACCCCGGCGGATGAGGAAAGCAAGCGCCTGCCCTATGAAGAGGCCGCCCCGGGTGCCGTGGGGCTGGAAACGCTGCTGCCCGGGGCGCTGCGGCTCTATCACGCGGGCGCCATGGACCTGCCCGCGCTGTGGCGGGCGATGGCGCTGAACCCCGCGCGGCGGCTGGGCCTGCCGCAGGGCCGGCTGGCGGCCGGCGCCCCGGCCGATCTGGTGCTGTTCGACCCCGACGCGCCCTTTGTGCTGGACCGCTGCACCCTGAAGTCCAAGTCGAAGAACACCCCCTTTGACGGCGCGCGGATGGAGGGGCGGGTGATCGCCACCCTGGTCGGCGGCCGTCTGGTGCATGGAGAGTTGCCGTGATCCCCGATCTGACGACCCCGCCCGCCCTGATGCTGGCCACGGCGGCGGCGGCCTATCTGCTGGGCTCGGTGCCCTTTGGCGTGGTCATCACGCGGACGCTGGGCCTGGGCGATCTGCGGCAGATCGGGTCGGGCAACATCGGCGCGACGAATGTGCTGCGCACCGGGCACAAGGGCGCGGCGGCCGCGACGCTGATCCTGGACGCGGCCAAGGGCGGCGTGGCGGTGCTGATCGCGCGGGCGCTGGTGGGGGCGGATGCGGCGCAGCTGGCGGGGCTGGCCGCGTTCCTGGGCCATCTCTACCCGGTCTGGCTGGGCTTTCGCGGCGGCAAGGGGGTGGCGACCTTCCTGGGCACGCTGCTGGCGCTGGCCTGGCCCGTGGGGCTGCTGGCCTGTGCCACCTGGGCTGCCACGGCGGCGGTCACGCGGATCTCGTCGGCCTCGGCGCTGGTGGCGGCGGCGCTGGCGCCGGTCTGGCTGATCCTGCTGGGCCGGGCGGACATGGTGGCCCTGGCCGTGGCGCTGGCCGCGCTGGTGTTCTGGCGCCACAGCGCCAACATCGCCCGCCTGCGCGCCGGGACGGAACCGCGCATCGGCCGCAAGGGCTGAGGCCCGCGGTCGGGTCAGGCCCGGGTCAGGCCTTGAGTCGCTCGATATAGGCGCGCAGTTCCTCGGCCTCATGCCGCGCATCGCGCAGCCCGCCCATGGCGGCGCGCAGCTCGGCCTCGGTCTGGGCCAGCTGGTTGGCCAGTTCCGCCTCACGCTGTTCCAGATACTGGATCGCCTGGTCGCGGGTTTCCTCGGCCTCGTGCAGGGCCTGGGCAAGACGGTCGACCTCGCCCATCTCGGCCCCGGCGATGCGGGTAAATCGGTGCAGCAGCCAATAGGCGAACCAGCCCAGCGCAAAGGCGACAAACAGGATGATGGCCGTGGCCACGATGAATTCGGTGCGGTTCATGACGGCATCCTGTGGCGCATCGGCGCGGCGATCTCAACGGTTTTCAGGGCGACGTTCGGGGCGCCGGGTGGGTTCCTGGGGGGCCGACGACTCGTAGGTGGCCGGATCGGGGACGGCAGGCGCGGCGGCGTCCGGCG
>JACXUX010000067.1 GCA_014763725.1 Rhodobacterales bacterium | reverse complement strand
GCCCCCGTGCTGACGGCGCCCGCCCCCTTCAGTTTCGACCTGCTGGCCGAACGGGCCCGGGCGCTGGCCCAGGCGCCCCATGTGCCCACGCCCGTCGAACAGCCCGAGCTGCTGGAGCGCATCGACTATGACGCGCACTGGCGCATCCGTTTCCGCCCCGAGGCGACGGTGACCGTGGGCGAGGTGCCGGTGCAGTTCTTTCATCTGGGCACCTATTTCCGCCAGCCGGTGCGGATCTTCGTCACCGAAGGCCCCGCGGCGCGCGAGGTGGTCTATGACGCCGCCTATTTCGACATGCCCGCCGACAGCCCCGCACGCGACCTGACGCGCGGCACGGGCTTTGCCGGGTTCCGCCTGATGCGGCCCGACCTGAAGTCGGACTGGATCAGCTTCCTCGGCGCGGCCTATTTCCGCACCGACGGCGCGCTGCGCCAGTATGGCCAGTCGGCCCGGGCGCTGGCGCTGAACACCGGCATGTCGGTGCCCGAGGAATTCCCGCGCTTCACCGAATTCTACATCGGCCAGGCCCCCGACGGCCGGGTGGAACTGCATGCCCTGATGGACGGGCCCAGTGTCGCCGGCGCCTATCGCATGCGGATTTCGAACATCGACGGCCAGGGCCAGGTGATGGAGATCGACAGCCGCCTGTATTTCCGCAACACCGTGGACCGTCTGGGTATCGCGCCGCTGACCTCGATGTACTGGTTTTCGGAAACCGCGCGGTTCCAGGCCGCCGACTGGCGCCCCGAGGTGCATGACACCGACGGGCTGATGCTGCGGACCGGCGCGGGCGAACAGATCTGGCGGCCGCTGAACAACCCCGACCGGGTCATCACCTCCAGCTTCCATGACGAGAACCCGCGCGGCTTCGGCCTGATCCAGCGCGACCGCGCATTCGCGAATTACGAGGATGACGGCGTCTTTTACGACCGCCGCCCGGCGGTCTGGGTGGAACCCACCCACGGCTGGGGCAAGGGGGCGGTGCAGCTGGTCGAGATCCCGACCGATGACGAGATCTTTGACAACATCGTCGCCTTCTGGAACCCGGTCGACCCGCCGCAGCCCGGCACGGCGCTGAACCTGGGCTATCGGCTGCACTGGCTGGACCGCGTGCCGCCGGCCAGCGACCTGGCGGAAACCGTGGCCACGCGGTTCGGTAATGGCGGGGTGCCCGGTCAGGCGCGGCCGCAGGACCTGATCAAGGTGGTCATCGACTTCGAAGGCCCCGCGATCCGCGGCCTGGGCCAGCAGGACGGCGTGACCCCCGACATCACCGCCCCCCCGGGGGTCGAGATCGTCAACCCCTATGCCCTGCCCGTGGTGGGCACCGACCGCTGGCGGCTGATCTTCGACGTGCGGTCGCCCGCCGACACGCCCACGGTGGACCTGCGCGCGTTCCTGAAACGCGACGGCCAGCCGCTGACGGAAACCTGGCTGGGCCAGCTGCATCCCGCCCAGCTGAACGCCCTGCGCTAAGGCCCGGCCCGCAAACGAAACAGGCGCCCCCGGGGGGCGCCTGAGCTTTCGGGCGGGCTCTGCGGATCAGCCCTGCAGGGTGCGGACGCCGATGCCTTCACCCCGGGCGCGCATCGCGGCCACGGCGGCCATGGCGCCCGCGGCGGTGGTGTAATAGGGGATCTTGTCCATCAGCGCGACGCGGCGGATGTCGCGGCTGTCGTTCACCGACTGCGTGCCCTCGGTCGTGTTCATCACCAGCGCGATGTCGCCGTTCTTCAGGCTGTCGACCACGTTCGGCCGGCCTTCATAGACCTTGCTCACCGGCGTGCAGGCGATGCCCGCCTGATCCAGCCAGCGGGCGGTGCCGCGGGTGGCCACGATCTCGAACCCCATGGCGACCAGATCGGCGGCGGCGGCGGCCAGGGCCTGGGTCTTGTCGGCATCCTTGACCGACAGGAAGACGCGCCCGCCTTCGGGCAGGACGACGCCCGCGCCCATCTGCGCCTTGAGGAAGGCCAGCGGGAAGGTGCGGTCCCAGCCCATCACCTCGCCCGTGGACCGCATCTCGGGGCCCAGGATCGGGTCGACGCCGGGGAAGCGGGCAAAGGGCAGCACGGCCTCTTTCACGCTGAACCAGGGCGTGGCGGGGTCGGCCAGCGTCAGCGGATCGGCCAGCGGCAGCGGCGTGTCGGGGCCCACGCCCGCGGGGTAGGGCGGGCGCATCGGGAAGGCCGACAGCCGTTCCCCCGCCATCAGGCGCGCCGCGATGCTGGCAATGGCGCTGTCGGTGGCCTTGGCGACAAAGGGCACGGTGCGGCTGGCGCGGGGGTTCACCTCGAGCACATAGATCTCGCCGTCCTTGATCGCGAACTGGACGTTCATCAGCCCCACGACCCCCAGCGCGCGGGCCATGACCGCGGTCTGGCGCGTCAGCTCGGCCACGGTGGCGGCATCCAGCGAATGCGGCGGCAGGCAGCAGGCGCTGTCGCCGGAATGGACGCCCGCCTCCTCGATATGTTCCATGATGCCCGCGACATGCACGTCCTGGCCGTCGCAGAGCGCATCAACATCGACCTCGATCGCGCCCGACAGATAGCTGTCCAGCAGCACCGGGTTCTTGCCCGACACCTGCACCGCGGTGGCGATATAGCGGTCCAGCTGTGCATCGTCGCGCACGATTTCCATCGCGCGGCCGCCCAGCACATAGGACGGGCGGATCACCAGCGGATAGCCCACGCGGGCGGCCACGGCAAAGGCCTCGTCCCGGCTGGTGGCCAGGCCGTTCACCGGCTGGCGCAGGCCCAGACCGGTCAAGAGCCGCTGGAACCGTTCGCGGTCCTCGGCCAGGTCGATCGCATCGGGCGTGGTGCCCAGGATCGGGATGCCCTCGGCCGCCAGCGCCTGGGCCAGCTTCAGCGGGGTCTGGCCGCCGAACTGCACGATCACCCCGTGCAGCGTGCCGTTTTCCTGTTCCACGCGCAGGATTTCCAGCACGTGTTCCAGGGTCAGCGGCTCGAAATACAGCCGGTCCGAGGTGTCGTAGTCGGTGCTGACCGTCTCGGGGTTGCAGTTGACCATGATGGTTTCATAGCCCACGTCCGACAGCGCAAAGCAGGCGTGGCAGCAGCAGTAGTCGAATTCGATCCCCTGGCCGATGCGGTTCGGCCCGCCGCCCAGGATGACGACCTTGCGCTTGTCGCTGGGGCGGGCCTCGCATTCCACGTCGCCCATCGCGGGGGCCTCATAGGTGGAATACATGTAGGGGGTCTGGGCCTCGAACTCGGCGCCGCAGGTGTCGATCCGCTTGAAGACGGCGTGCACACCCAGGTTGCGGCGGGCGCGGCGGACCTGCCCCTCGTCCCGGCCGGTCAGCCTGGCCAGGCGGGCATCGGTGAAGCCCATCATCTTCAGTCGGCGCAGGCCCTCGGCCGTGACGGGCAGGCCGGAGCGGCGGATCTCGTCCTCGGTCGCGACGATCTCGCGGATGCGGGCGATGAACCAGGGGTCATAGGCGGTGGCCTGCTGGATCTCGTCCTCGGCCAGGCCGTGGCGCATGGCCTGGGCCACCAGCCGCAGCCGGTCGGGCGTCTGGGCCGACAGCGCCTTGAGCACGGCGGCCCGGTCCGGCGCGCCGGTCTGCGACACGCCGGGGATGGCGATCTCGTCGAACCCGGTCAGGCCGGTTTCCATCGACGCCAGCGCCTTCTGCAGCGATTCATGGATCGTGCGGCCGATGGCCATCGCCTCGCCCACCGACTTCATGGCGGTGGTCAGGGTGGGTTCGCTGCCCGGGAACTTTTCAAAAGCGAACCGCGGGATCTTGGTCACCACATAGTCGATGGTGGGTTCGAAGCTGGCGGGCGTCACTTTCGTGATGTCGTTGTCCAACTCGTCCAGGGTGTAGCCCACCGCCAGCTTGGCCGCGATCTTGGCGATCGGGAAGCCCGTCGCCTTGGACGCCAGCGCCGAGGACCGCGACACCCGCGGGTTCATCTCGATCACCACCATGCGGCCGTCGCGCGGGTTGATCGCCCATTGCACGTTGGACCCGCCGGTTTCGACCCCGATTTCACGCAGCACGGCGATGCTGCCGTTGCGCATGATCTGGTATTCCTTGTCGGTCAGCGTCAGGGCCGGGGCCACGGTGATGCTGTCGCCGGTATGCGCGCCCATCGGGTCGACGTTCTCGATGGAACAGACGATGATGGCGTTGTCGGCGCGGTCGCGCACCACCTCCATCTCGAATTCCTTCCAGCCCAGCAGGGCTTCGTCGACCAGCACCTGGGCGACGGGGCTGGCCTCGAGCCCCGAGCGCACGATCGCCACATAGTCGTCGCGGTTGTAGGCCACGCCGCCGCCGGTGCCGCCCAGGGTGAAGGCGGGGCGGATGATGGCGGGCAGGCCCACATGTTCGATGGCCTCGACCGCCTGCTGCACGCCGGCGGCGATGTCATACCGGCCGTTGGGCAGTTTCGGCGCGGCGACGATGGTGGCGCGCGGGTTTTCCAGCCCGATGCGGTCCATCGCCTCGCGGAACAGCTTGCGATCTTCGGCCATTTCGATGGCCTGGCGATTGGCGCCGATCAGTTCCACGTTGAACTTTTCCAACACACCCATGTCGGCCAGCGCCAGCGCGGTGTTCAGCCCGGTCTGCCCGCCCATGGTGGGCAGCAGCGCGTCGGGCCGTTCGGCCTCGATGATGCGGGCGACGACCTCGGGCGTGATCGGCTCGATATAGGTGGCATCGGCCAGGCCCGGGTCGGTCATGATCGTGGCGGGGTTCGAGTTGACCAGGATGACCCGATACCCCTCTTCGCGCAGCGCCTTGCAGGCCTGGGCGCCGGAATAGTCGAATTCGCAGGCCTGACCGATGACGATGGGCCCGGCGCCGATGATCATGATGGACGTGATATCGGTTCTTTTCGGCATCGTCTGTTCCCGTGGTCAGGGGCGCGCCCGGGGGCACGCGCGTCGGATTTGAGCGGTCGGCAAATTGCCGCGGGTTTAAGCCCGGCGGAACAGGGGCGCAACCCCGTTCCCAAACCGGGGGCGGCGCCCTATCTGTCGGGGCCGGAAACGGGGGGGGTCGTGATCCTGCTGGAACATGGGCCGGATGGCGCGCCCGCGGTGTTCGACGCACCGCGCGAGGTGGTGCTGGCCCGGGCGCCCGACGAGGTGGCGCCCGCGCTGGCGCGGCTGGACGCGGCGCGCGCGGCCGGTCACTGGGTGGCGGGCTGGCTGGCCTATGAGGCGGGCCTGGCCTTCGAGCCGCGTCTGGCCGCCTGCCTGCCTGCGGAACTGCCCGGGCCGATGCTGGCGATCGGGATCTTTGACGCCCCCGCCCCGGCCGGGCCGGTTCTGGCCCGGGCCGAGGCGGAGGCCGACCCCGTGGTGTTCACCGACCCCGTCCCCGCCATCGCCCGCGCCGACTATGACGCGGCGATCGCGCGCGCGCTGGCCTATATCGCGGCGGGCGACTGCTATCAGGTGAACCTGACCTTTCCGCTGGATCAGCGGCTGGTGGCGGGCACTGCCCTGGGCCTTTATGGCGCGCTGCGAAGGCGCGGCGCGGTGGGCCATGGCGCGCTGGTCGATCTGGGGGCGGGGCCGGTCGTGATCTCGCGCAGTCCGGAACTTTTCTTTCGCGTGCAGGACGGGCAGATCACCGCCCGCCCGATGAAGGGCACCGCGCCGCGCGACCCCGACGCCTCGCGCGACGCCGCCCTGGCCGCGGCGCTGGCCGCCAGCGACAAGGACCGCGCCGAGAACCTGATGATCGTCGACCTGTTGCGCAACGACATCGGGCGGCTGTGCCGGGTGGGCACGGTCCGGGTGCCGGCGCTCTATGCGGTGGAACGCTATGCGACGGTGCATCAGATGACCTCGACCGTCACGGGCAGGCTGGCGGGCGATCCGGGGCTGGCGGGGCTGATGGCGGCGCTGTTTCCCTGCGGGTCGGTCACCGGGGCGCCGAAGATCCGCGCGATGCAGATCATCGCCGAACTGGAACCCCGGCCGCGCGGCGTCTATTGCGGGGCGGTGGGCTGGATGTCGCCCGGGGGCGATGCCGATTTCAGCGTGGCGATCCGCACGATGCGCCTGTTTCCCGACGGCCGGATCGTGACCAATGTGGGCGGCGGCGTGGTGGCCGACAGCACCGCCCGCGGCGAATGGGAGGAGGCGCTGTGGAAGGCACGCTTCGCCAAGGGGCGGGGGAACCCGGGCTGACGCTGATCGAGACGCTGGCCTGGGACGGCACGGCGCTGGTGCGTCTGGACCGGCATCTGGCGCGGCTGGCGGCGGGGGCGGCGGCGCTGGGCTGGGCCTGCGACCCCCGGGCCGCGGCCCGGGCGCTGCGGGCGGCGGTGCCCGCGGGGCCCGCGCGGATGCGGCTGACGCTGGATGGCGCGGGCCGGCTGGCGGTGACCGCGGCGCCCCTGCCGCCCGCGGCGGCGGTCTGGCGCGTGGCGCTGGCCGCGGGGCGGCTGGCCGCGGCCGACCCCTGGCTGCGGATCAAGTCCAGCCGCAGGCCCGCCTATGATGCCGCCCGCGCCGCCCTGCCCGCGGGGGTGGACGAGCTGATCCTGGCCAACGAACACGACCAGGTCTGCGACGGCACGATCACCACCGTCTTCTTCGATGCGGGCGCGGGGATGTGCACCCCGCCGCTGGACTGCGGCCTGCTGCCCGGCTGTCTGCGGGCCGAACTGCTGGCGCAGTGTCGCGTGCGGCAGGCCGTGCTGCCCGTGGCCGCCCTGCCGCAGGTGCGGCTGTGGGTCGGCAATTCGGCGCGCGGGCTGATCCCGGCGGTCTGGACCGGCTGAGCGCTTGACTTCGCCCCGTGGCGGTGGTTCCTCGCGCCCTGTCGAAAGCCCGTCGAAAGCCCGGGGAAGGGGAGCATGATGCACGCCTATCGCAGCCATACCTGCGCGGAACTGAACACGGCCCATGTCGGCCAGACCGTGCGCCTGTCGGGCTGGGTCCACCGGGTGCGCGACCATGGCGGCGTGCTGTTCATCGACCTGCGCGACCATTACGGCATCACCCAGGTGCTGGCCGACAGCGACAGCCCCGCCTTTGCCGGCCTGGAAAAGGTGCGGTCGGAATGGGTCATCCGCGTCGACGGCCGGGTCAAGGCGCGCGATGCGGCGCTGGTCAACCCCCGCATCCCCACCGGCGCGATCGAGGTCTATGTGACCGGGATGGAGGTGCTGGGCCCGGCCGAGGACCTGCCGCTGCCCGTCTTCGGCGATCAGGAATATCCTGAGGAAACGCGCCTGACCTATCGCTTCCTGGACCTGCGGCGCGACAGCATGCACCGCAACATGATGCTGCGGTCGAACGTGGTGCGCTGGCTGCGCGAACGGATGTGGGCGCAGGGCTTCACCGAATTCCAGACGCCGATCATCACCGCCAGCAGCCCCGAGGGCGCGCGCGACTTCCTGGTGCCCAGCCGGCTGCATCCTGGCAAGTTCTATGCCCTGCCCCAGGCGCCCCAGCAGTTCAAGCAGCTGATCCAGGTCGCAGGTTTTGACCGCTATTTCCAGATCGCGCCCTGCTTCCGCGACGAGGACCCCCGCGCCGACCGCAGCCCGACCGACTTCTACCAGCTGGATGTCGAGATGAGCTTCGTCACCCAGGACGACGTCTTTGCCGCCGTCCAGCCGGTGATCCAGGGCCTGTTCGAACACTTCGGCGGCGGGCGCAGGGTCCATGCCGACTGGCCCCGCATCGCCTGGCGCGACGCGCTGAAATGGTACGGGTCCGACAAGCCCGACCTGCGCAACCCGATCAAGATGCAGGATGTCAGCGACCATTTCCGCGGCTCGGGCTTTGCGATCTTTGCCAAACTGCTGGAACAGCCCGGCAACGAGGTCCGCGCCATCCCCGCCCCCACCGGCGGCAGCCGCAAGTTCGCCGACCGGATGAATGCCTTTGCCCAGGCCCAGGGCCTGCCCGGGATGGGCTACATCTTCTGGCGCCGGGCCGAGGATGGCACGACCGAGGCCGCAGGCCCCATCGCCAAGGCGCTGGGCCCCGACCGGACCGAGGCGATCCGGCAGGAGCTGGGCCTGGCCGAGGGCGATGCCGTCTTCTTCGTCGCGGGCCGGCCCGACCAGTTCGAGCCCGTGGCGGGCAAGGCCCGCAACGAGATCGGCCGCGAGCTGGGGCTGACGGAAACCGACAGCTTCCGCTTTGCCTGGATCGTCGACTTCCCGATGTACGAACGCACCGACGAGGGGAATATCGACTTCAGCCACAACCCCTTCTCGATGCCGCAGGGGGGGCTGGATGCGCTGATGGGCGACCCGCTGCAGGTGCTGGCCTATCAGTACGACCTGGCCTGCAACGGGTATGAGGTGATCTCGGGCGGCATCCGCAACCACAAGCCGGAAATCATGTACAAGGCCTTTGAACTGGCGGGCTACCCGGCGGCCGAGGTCGACAAGCGCTTTGGCGGCATGGTCAAGGCGTTCAAGTACGGCGCCCCCCCGCACGGCGGCTGTGCCGCGGGCATCGACCGGCTGGTGATGCTGCTGGCCGACACGACCAACATCCGCGAGGTCATCATGTTCCCGATGAACCAGCGCGCCGAGGATCTGCTGATGGGCGCCCCCAGCGAGCCCACCAACGAACAGCTGCGCGACCTGCGCCTGCGGGTGCTGCCAAAGGAGGCATGATGTTCCTGCAACTTGCATCGCGCGGTTTTGATTGCGAGATGCGCAACCATGCAGGGCCATCCTCGCAGGGGACTTCCCGCTTGAAACCGAGGGGCTGATCGCCACGCTCCGCGACTTTCGGTTGTCGTCGCGCGAGATCATCCGCAGCGGTGGGGGGCATGCGGAACACACGATGCGGCTGCGGAATGACCTGGTTGCCCTGGGTTGGAAGAAGCACACGTTCACGGTCCAGACGATCGTTGATGGAGTCGCGCGCGAGTCGATTTCGCATGAGGTCGATCATGTGTTGAAGACACCAAGCGGCACGCTTGCGCTAGAAATCGAGTGGAACAACAAGGATCCGTTCTTCGACCGTGATCTTGAGAACTTCCAGAGGCTGCACGCCCAGGGGGCGATCTCACTCGGAATCCTCGTGACGCGTGGGGCGCATCTGCAGGCCGCGCTTGTGTCCATCGTGGAACAGGCGCTGCGGCGAGAGGGGATCATGGACGTGGCCGATCTTGAGGCCTGGGGCGTGAAGGAGCGCACCACGCGGCAGATGAAGAATCTGAACGGGTTGCTGGAAAGGCAGACCCCGTTTGCCCGCGCCTTCGCGCAGTCCTTCGTATCGGACAAATACGGGATGGCGACAACGCACTGGCACAAGCTGATGGACCGGATCGCGTGCGGCGTCGGAAACCCTTGCCCCCTGCTGCTGATCGGACTGCCGCTATCGGCCGTGGCCGATTATTCTGCCGCAAGCCCCGAATTGTAGGCGTAGGTCTTCCATGTGGGTTTGTAGTCCGCATCGGCCTGGTTGCCCCAGACCGTCCAGCCGTCGCGCATGCCGCGGCCGAACAGTTCCAAATATGGCCCCCAAGAACAGGACTCGATGACCTGATACTGTTCGTCGGGCTTTCGCGAATGTTCGCGCTTGCGGGTCGACAGGAAATTCACCTGCCGCCGACCGGGTGCCAGGGTGCGTGCATTCCGGCCACGGGTGCCGAACAGGATCACCTCGGTCACATTGCGGAAATAGAAGCCCACGCCACGTCCGTCCGAACCCCCGTCCTTGCGTTCCTTGTGTCAGATCAGGTTCGACTTGTAGTCGAAACCCGAGGCCTGCAGGATCTGCAACCCTTCGGGTAGCAGGGCATTGGGAACCCAAAGGTAACAATGCGCCTGATCAAGCAGATGATCCGCCACCGGCAGATCGCAGATTTCCTGCAACGTCAGGGTGGGGTATCGCGCCAATCGCTTGTGTTCTGGCGCCACCTTTCCGGTGCGGTTCTGGAAGCGCCAAGGCGGGTCGGCCAGAACGCAGCCGAAGCGCTCACCACCAAGGAAGTTCGCCAGATCTTGTGCGGCTGCATGATCCATAAGCAGAAGGCCTTCAAGTCAAACATTTTCGGAACAAAATGTAAACGACCAGTTCGCGACCAAGTCCCCTAGCCCCCCAGCGCGGGGTCGGAGGCCGCGCGGACCAGCCGTGTCAGGTCGGACAGGCGTTCGCGCTGGCGGCCGCGGGCGTCGAAATTGGCGGGCGACAGGCAGGTTTCGAAACATTCGCGCAGCGCGGGCCATTCGCTGTCGATGCAGGCGAACCAGGCGGTGTCGCGGTTGCGGCCCTTGACCACGGCGGCCTGGCGGAAGATGCCCTCGTAGCTGAAGCCCAGCCGCTGTGCCGCCCGGCGCGAGGCCAGGTTCAGCGCATCGCATTTCCATTCATAGCGCCGGTAGCCCGCGCCAAAGGCCCAGGCCATCAGCAGATACATCGCCTCGGTCGCGGCGGGGGTGCGGGCCAGTTCGGCCGACAGGCAGATGTGGCCCACCTCGATCGACCCGGCCTCGGGCGCGATGCGCAGAAAGGCCGCGACCCCGCCGCAATGGCCGCTGGCGCGGGCGCGCAGGGTGAAGAACAGGGTGTCGCGGCTGGCCTCGGCCTCTCTCGCCCAGCGGTGATAGCCCGCGGCCGACGGGAAGGGGCCATAGCCCATGAAGTCCCACAGCCGGTCGTCGCCGGCATGGGCGCGGTGCAGGTCGGCGGCATGGGCATCGGCCGACAGCGGCTCCAGCCGGACGTGGCGGCCCTCCAGCGTCATCGGCGCGGGGTGGGGCGGCAGGGTCCAGCCGGGCACGGGGACGCCCAGGCGCGCGGTGCTGTGCATCGGTTCCTCTCACTCTGGCCGGTCCGGTCGGGTCCGGACAAGTGCGGTTCGGTCCCGGCCCGGTTATGCGCTGGCCCCGTGCGGCGGGCAACGGCCAAGTCAGGCGACCAGCCCCGGATCGGTGCCCAGGTCCAGGCCGGGAAAGACCTGGCGCTCGACCGTTGCCCGGTCCAGCCCATAGAGCGCGCGCACCGCCCAGCCCGCCCAGGCGCGCAGGTCGGTGGTGGGGCGCAGGTCGCGCCGGTCGTAGAGGTCGGCCTCATCCAGGCCCGGCCAGGGGCCGTAGACCCGCCCGCCGCGCACCCGCCCGCCCGCGACCAGCATCAGCCCCGCGGTGCCGTGGTCGGTGCCGCCCGCGCCGTTCTCGGCCGCGGTGCGGCCGAATTCGGTCATGGCCAGCACGCAGGTTTCGGCCCAGGCGGGGCCCAGGTTCCGGCGCAGGGTCAGCACGGCGGTCTGCAGCTGGACCAGCGCGCGCGGCAGGTTGGCCTGCTGGTTCACATGCGTGTCCCAGCCGGTCAGGGAAAAGGCCGCGATGCGGGTGTCCTGCAGCAGCTGGCGGGCGGCAAAGGCGGCCAGCCGGGCGATGGCGGGGG
>JACXUX010000368.1 GCA_014763725.1 Rhodobacterales bacterium | reverse complement strand
CTCGTTCTCCTCGACCATGGCGAGATAGGCGTCGGAGGCGGCCGAAAAGGGCCGGAGCAGAGCCTGAACGCGGGCAAAGCGCGCCTCGCCCGTCTCTTCCGCCAGCGCCCGCAGCGCGGCCAGCCGCCGCGCCCCCGAGATCAGCCCGTAGCGCCCGGGGGCCAGCTCCACCACCTCGATGGGGGTCTGCTGGCCCCGCGCGGCAAGGCTTGCCCTCAGCGCCGCCATCTCCTCGGGGTCATGGGCGGGGTCCTCGGCCGGCTGGGCGCCGGACGCGGGGGGCAGGTTCAGGTGACGCACGGCCTCGCGCGCAAGGGCCAGGGCATGGGCGTCATCCTCGGCGAGCGTATCGGCCACGCCCGACAGGCGGGTGTGCACGTCGCCGCCGCCCAGATCCTCGGCCGAGACGACCTCGCCGGTCGCTGCGCGCACCAGCGGCGGGCCGGCCAGGAAGATCGTGCCCTGGTTGCGGACGATGATCGTCACGTCGGACATGGCGGGGACATAGGCGCCGCCTGCGGTGCAGCTGCCCATGACCACGGCGATCTGGGCGATGCCCTCGGCGCTCATCCTGGCCTGGTTGTAGAAGATGCGGCCGAAATGGTCGCGGTCGGGGAAGACCTCGTCCTGGTTGGGCAGGTTGGCGCCGCCGCTGTCGACCAGATAGATGCAGGGCAGCCGGCATTCCTGGGCGATTTCCTGGGCGCGCAGGTGCTTTTTCACCGTCATCGGATAGTAGGTGCCGCCCTTGACCGTGGCATCGTTGGCCACGACCATGACCTGGTGGCCATGCACCCGGCCCACGCCCGCGATCAGGCCTGCGCCGGGGGCGGCCCCGTCGTAAAGCCCGTGCGCGGCCAGCGCGCCGATTTCCAGAAACGGGCTGCCGGGGTCGAGCAGCGCCGCCACCCGGTCGCGCGGGGCCATCTTGCCGCGCGCGGTGTGGCGGTCGAGCGCGGCCGGCCCGCCGCCCGCGGCCGCCGCCCGGGCCGCGGCCTGGACCTGGGCCAGGGCGGCCAGATGGGCTGCGCGGTTGGCCTGGAAGGCGGCCGATCCGGTGGTGACGCGGCTGGTCAGCTGCATGGCGGCCCCCCCCCTCAGCCCGTGGTGGCCATCAGTTCGCGCCCGATCAGCATGCGGCGGATCTCGCTGGTGCCGGCGCCGATCTCCATCAGCTTGGCGTCGCGGAACAGGCGGCTGACGGGGGCATCGTTCAGGAAGCCCGCCCCGCCCAGCGCCTGGACGGCCTGATGCGCCTGGACCATCGCCTGTTCGGAACAGTAGAGCACGCAGGCCGCCGCATCCTGGCGCGTGACCTGGCCGCGGTCGCAGGCGCGCGCCACCGCATAGAGATAGGCGCGCGCGGTGTTCAGCGCGGTATACATGTCGGCCAGTTTCGCCTGCATCAGCTGAAAGTTGCCGATCGGCTGGCCGAACTGCTGGCGGGTCTGCAGATAGGGCACCACCTCGTCCAGGCAGGCGGCCATGATGCCGGTGCCGATGCCCGACAGGACGACCCGTTCGTAGTCGAGCCCCGACATCAGCACCGCGACGCCGCGCCCCTCGGCCCCCAGGACGTTTTCGGCCGGCACGTCACAGTCCTGGAACACCAGCTCGCCCGTGTTGGACCCGCGCATCCCCAGCTTGTCGAGATGGGGGCCCTGGGTGAAGCCGGGCATCCCCTTTTCGATCAGGAAGGCGGTGATCCCGCGCGACCCGGCCTGGGGATCGGTCTTGGCATAGACCACCAGCACATCGGCATCGGGGCCGTTGGTGATCCAGTATTTCGCGCCGTTCAGGCGGTAGTGGTCGCCGCGGCGTTCGGCGCGCAGCTTCATGCCCACCACGTCGGACCCGGCGCCCGTCTCGGACATGGCCAGCGCGCCGACATGATCGCCGCTGACCAGTTTCGGCAGGTAGCGGGCCTTCTGCTCTGCCGTGCCGTTCAGCGCGATCTGGTTCACGCAGAGGTTCGAATGCGCGCCATAGGAGAGCGAGACCGAGGCCGAGGCGCGGGCGATTTCCTCGGTCACCACGGCATGGGCGAGGTAGCCAAGCCCGGTGCCGCCGAAGTCCTCGGGCACGGTCAGGCCGAGGAGCCCCATGTCGCCCATCTCGCGCCAGAGGGGGGCGGGGAAGAGGTTGTCGCGGTCGATCTGCGCAGCCAGCGGGCGGACGCGGTCCTGGGCCCAGTCATGCACCGCCTGGCGCAGGGTGGCGATGTCCTCGCCCAGATCGAAGTTCAGGGATGCGTGGAACATCGGGGCCCCCGGCTGGAATTGAACGCACGTTCAATTGTGCGCCAGGGTCGCTGAGTCGGTCAACGGCTTTCCCGGCCCCGCCGTGGCAGGGGGGCGCTGCCCCCCTCTGGGCCTGCGGCCCATTCACCCCCCGGGGTATTTGGATCAAGAGGAAGGGGCGGGGGTCGTTCGGGGA
>JACXUX010000367.1 GCA_014763725.1 Rhodobacterales bacterium | reverse complement strand
GCCGGGCGCGCAGGGGCGTGTCGCCGCCTTCGGGAAACAGCCGGTCGTGGGTGGCCAGCAGCACCTCGGCATCGCGCAGGGCGCCGATGCCGCGGGCGGGCTTTCCGGGCGGGGCTGCGGAAAACGCCGTGCTGCGCGATGCCGCCCGCGGCATCGGCGCCCTGCGCGATGCCGAGGTGCTGCTGGCCACCCACGACCGGCTGTTTCCCGAAGGCGGCGACACGCCCCTGCGCGCCCGGCTGCAGGCCCGCCTGGCCGCCGCCCAGACCGATCCGGCCCAGGCCGCGCAGCTGGCAGCCTTTCGCGCCGCCATGGCCGGGGTGCTGGCGCGGTCGGCCGAATGGCAGGTGACGGGCAAGGACGCCCGCATCCTGGCCGAGGGGCTGACCCGCACCCGCGCCCGCGCCCGCCTGGCCATGGACCGCGCCCGCCGCAGCGGGGATGAGGAGGCGATGCACGACTGGCGCAAGCGCATCAAGGACATCTGGTATCAGTCGCGGCTGTTCGCGCCGGTCTGGCCCGAGGGCATGGCCCCCCTGACCCAGGCCGCCGACGACCTGGGCGAGGCGCTGGGCCACCACCACGACCTGGCCGTGTTCCGCGCCACGCTGGGCCAGATCGCGCGCGCCCTGCCCGCCCCGCTGCCCGCCGACCTGTGCCTGACGGCGGACACCCGCGCCTGCGAGGCGCAGACCACCCTGGCCGCCGACGCCTTTGCCCGGGGCGCCCGGCTGCTGGCGGGCGATCCGGGCGCGGTGGCCGCGCAATGGGTCGACTGGTGGCGGCTCTGGCGCGGCTGATCAGGCCGCGGCCAGCTCGCCCGCCAGCGCCCGGTCGATCAGCGCCAGCGTCTCGGCCACGCCGTATAGCGCGATGAACCCGCCGAAACGCGGGCCTTCGCTGGCGCCCAACAGCACCTCATACAGGGCACGGAACCAGTCGCGCAGCGGCTCGAACCCATGCGCCTTGCCCACGGCAAACACCATGGATTGCAGCGCCTCGTCCTGCACCGGCCCGTCCCAGGCGGCCAGACGCGCGCGCAGATCCTCGATCGCGGCGCGTTCGCGCGGTTCGGGCAGGCGGAAGCTGCGCGTCGGCGCGATCCGGTCGCGGAAGTAGCGCACCGCGAATTCGGCCGCCGCATCCAGATCGGGGTTGGCCTCGGGGCTAGCCTGCGGCGCATAGCGGCGGATGAAGCCCCACAGCCCCGACTTGTCCGTCGCCCCCGCCACGCTGGCCAGGTTCAGCAGCATGGCAAAGCTGACCGCCATCCCGCTGGCGGGGGGCCGGCCTGCGTGGATGTGCCAGACCGGGTTGTCGACCTGCTGTTCGACCGTCTGGCCGGCAAAGGCGCGCAGCTGCTGGTGGTATTCGTCCACCGCCCTGGGGATCACGTCGAAATGCATCCGCTTGGCGGTCTTGGGCTTGAGATACATGAAGTAGCTGAGCGATTCCGTCGCCGCATAGGTCAGCCATTCGTCGATGGTCAGCCCGTTGCCCTTGGACTTGCTGATCTTCTGGCCGTGTTCGTCCAGGAACAGCTCATAGGTGAAATGCTCGGGCTTGCGGCCGCCCAGCGCCTCGCAGATGCCGTCATAGATCGGCGTGTTGGTGCTGTGGTCCTTGCCATACATCTCGAAATCGACATCCAGCGCCGCCCAGCGGGCGCCGAAATCGGGCTTCCACTGCAGCTTGACCCGGCCGCCGGTGACCGGCAGCGTCCATTCGCGGCCCGTCTCGTCGTCGAAGGTGATGGTGTGGTTGACCTTGTCCACATGCTTCATCGGCACATAGAGGACGCGCCCCGTCTCGGGGTGGATGGGCAGGAAACAGGAATAGGTCTGCTGCCGTTCCTCGCGCAGGCTGGGCAGCATGATCTCCATGATCCGGTCATAGCGTTCGGCGGCCAGCCGCAGCGTGTCGTCGAACCGGCCCGAGGCATAGAAGTCGGTGGCCGAGATGAATTCGTATGCGAAGCCGAAGGTGTCCAGGAACCGCCGCAGCATCGCGTTGTTGTGGTGGCCGAAGCTTTCGAACTGGCCAAAGGGGTCGGGCACGCGCGTCAGCGGCCGCTGCAGGTGTTCGCGCAGCATGGCGGGGTTCGGCACGTTGTCGGGCACCTTGCGCATGCCGTCGACATCGTCGGAAAAGCAGATCAGCCGCGTCGGAATGTCGCTGATCACCTCGAAGGCGCGGCGGATCATCGTGGTCCGCGCGACCTCGCCAAAGGTGCCGATATGCGGCAGGCCGCTGGGGCCGTAGCCCGTCTCGAACAGGACATGGCCCTTTTCGGGGGCCTTCTTCTCATACCGTTTCAGGATGCGGCGCGCCTCCTCGAAGGGCCAGGCTTTCGACTTCATCGCAGCGTCGCGCAGGGCGGTCATTCGCGCATCCCCCGGGGCAGCGGGCGGCCCCGTGCCGCCCAGGCCCCCGTGCCTTAT
>JACXUX010000366.1 GCA_014763725.1 Rhodobacterales bacterium | reverse complement strand
CCCCCGGGACATGGGGGAAATGCGGCGGCGGTGCAAGATGGTACGGGGGCCGGGGCGGGGTCAGCCCGCGCGGCCGCCGAATTCGACCAGCACGGCGCCGGCCGCGATCAGCGCCATCAGCGCCGCCCGCAGCGGCCCCACCCGTTCGCCCAGCACCGCCCAGCCGATCAGCGCGGCAAAGAGGGTCGAGGTCTCGCGCAGGACGGCGGCCTCGCCCACCTTGTCAAGGCGGGTGGCCAGCGTGACCCCGCCAAAGCTGACCCAGGCGACCAGCGCGCCCACCAGGCCCCGCAGCATCAGCGGCCCCGGCGCGGGGCGCGCGGCCGGGGCCATCTGCCGCCAGCGCCACGCCGCGATCAGCGGAAAGTCGAGCGCGGTGACCAGGAAGAACCAGGCCAGGAAGGTGAAGGGGTCGGCCGCGGCGCGGATGCCCAGCGCGTCCCAGGTGGTATAGGCCGCCACTGCGACCCCCGCCGCCAGCGCCCAGGCAATGCCGCGGCCGATGTCGCCTGCCCCCAGGCCCGGGCGGTGCAGGTTGACGCCCGACAGCGCCAGGATCCCGCCCGACAGCGCCGCAACCCCCAGCCATTGCAGCGGCGCATAGCTTTCGCCCAGCACGGCGATGGCAAAGCCCAGCGTGATCAGCGGCCCCGTGCCGCGCACCACCGGATAGACCACGGTATAGGGCGCGCGTTCATAGGCCAGCGCCATGGTCAGCTTGTAGGCCAGATGCAGCCCCACCGCGCCCGCCAGAAACCCCCAGACCCACGGGCTGGGCCAGGGCACCAGGATCAGAGCGACCGGCGCCGAGAGCACCGCGAGCCACAGGTCGATCGCCCCGCGGGTGAGCCAGGGATCGTGCCGCCCCTTCTGCAGCGCGCCGAAGGCGGCATGGGCAAAGGCCGAGACCAGCGCAAGGATCAGCGCCAGTTGCGCGCCCTGCGGCGTGCCGGTCAGGGCGACGATCGTCTCGCTCATCCCCGGCGGCCGGGGGTTTCACCCCCGGACCCCCAGGGTATTTGGGTCAAGAGGAAGGGGGCGCGGGGAATGGAAGGCCCGGGGGTCCGCGGCGTCTCAGGCATCGAGGCCGACCAGGGCGCGGGCGAAGTCCTGCGGATCGAAGGGGGCCAGATCGTCGATCTGTTCGCCCACGCCGATGGCATGGATGGGCAGGCCGAAGCGGTCAGCCAACGCCACCAGCACGCCGCCCTTGGCCGTGCCGTCGAGCTTGGTCATCACGAGGCCCGTGACCTGGGCGATCTTGCGGAAGATCTCGACCTGGGCCAGCGCGTTCTGGCCGGTGGTGGCGTCGAGCACCAGGAGCGTGTTGTGCGGCGCCTCGGGGTCGACCTTCTTCAGCACGCGGACGATCTTGGCCAGTTCCTCCATCAGGTCGGCGCGGTTCTGCAGCCGGCCCGCGGTGTCGATCAGCAACAGGTCCGCACCGGTTTCGCGCGCGCGGGTCAGGGCGTCGAAGGCAAGGCTGGCGGGGTCGGATCCTTCGGGCGCGGTCATCACCGGCACGCCGGCGCGGTCGCCCCAGATGCGCAGCTGGTCGACGGCGGCGGCGCGGAAGGTATCGCCCGCGGCGATGACGACCGACTTGCCGGCGGCGCGGAACTGGCTGGCCAGCTTGCCGATGGTGGTGGTCTTGCCCGAGCCGTTGACGCCCACCACCAGCACCACCTGCGGCCGGCGGGGATAGATGGGCAACGGCCGGGCCACGGTGTCGAGGATGCGCGCCACCTCCTCCGCCAGGGCCTGGCGCAGGTCGGTGGCGGTGATGCGGCGGCCCATCCGCCCCTCGGCGATGTTGGCGGTCACGCGCAGCGCCGTCTCGACCCCCAGGTCGGCCTGGATCAGCAGTTCCTCCAGGCTTTCGAGCATCGCGTCGTCCAGCACCCGGGCGGGTTCGGCGCTGCCCATCAGCCGGCCGATCAGGCCGCGCGGAGGTTCGGCGGGGGTAGGCGGGGCCTCGGCCACCAGATCGTCGAGACCCTGACCGATCCTGTCCGAGGACCGGAACATCCGGTCGCGCAGCTTCTTGAAGAACGACATCGGACCCCCCTGGCTGACCCGTCCGAGGTAACGCCTTGCGCGGCCCGGGGGAAGGGGGCGCGGCTACCTTTCGGCAAGGGGGCCGTTCTAGGCTGGTGCGGAACGGGGGAGATGCCGATGACCGCCTTTGCCGCTGCCAGTCTTGCGCCCCTAGGGCTGTGGGCCACGGGGCTGATCTGGGGGGCGCCCGGATTTGCCGCCGCGGTGGTCTGGCTGACCGCGCTGATCGAGCTGGCCGACCGGATCCGCCCCGACCCCGCGCCCGACGCGCCCGAGGGGGCGGAGTTCCCGGGGTCCGATGCGCTGCTGGCGGGGCTGGCGCTGGGCGCGCTGGCGCTGTGGCCGCTGGCGGTTCTGGCGGTGGCGGGCGACGGGGGGCAGACG